>LKNA01000004.1 GCA_001564065.1 Chitinophagaceae bacterium T5-Br10_B2g13 | reverse complement strand
GAGTAGTACTTTTGAGACAATCATTGGTCTTCTTGTGTTTTAGGTTTTGGTTGGTTTGGACGCTGCCAAACCTACACAAGAAGACTTTTTTATTCTACCCGCCAGACACACTTATTGGGTAAGTATCTTTAGAAACCGAGTGATTATAGAATTAGCTTGGCAGTAAATGTCTTAGTAGTTGATAAAAAAAAGGCTGTCATTATTTCAAATGACAGCCTTTTTTTTGAACGTAATTTTATTCTTTTGTTACAATTCGCTGATCAAATCTTCCGCAATTTTTGCTGACGAGAGAACACCCGGAAGCCCCGCCCCGGGATGGGTACCCGCTCCAACAAAATAGAGATCTTCAACATCTTCACTTCTGTTATGCGGTCGGAACCACGCCGATTGAGTCAAAATCGGTTCTACAGAAAAAGCGGACCCTTTATAACTGTTCAGGTCATCCCTGAAGTGAATTGGATCGATGTAGTGCTCAGCTACAATATTCTCCTGCAGGTCGGGCAGATAGTTATCTTCAAGAAATTGCATAATCGCATCACGGTATTTTGGTGCCATTTCATTCCAGTCAGTTTCTCCGTCTAAATGCGGGACAGGAGAGAGTACGTAGAATGCTTCATGACCCTCAGGTGCCATGGATGGATCTGTTTTTGTGGGCATGTGAAGATAGAGAGAGAAATCTTCAGAAAGTTTTTTATTGTCAAAAATGTCCTCAAGTAAACCTTTATATCGTTCGCTAAGGATAATATTGTGGTGTTCCAGATTGGTATCGTTATAGCGTTTTTTTGTGCCAAAATAGATCACAAATAGTGACATGCTATACTTGGTACGCTCAATTTTCCGATCAGTATACTTCTTTCGATGTTTTTTATCGATCAGTTTTTTATAGGTAAAGGCAACATCTGCATTGCTCACGACGATATCGGCGTTATGAACCTCCCCATCTTTTAAACGGACACCTTTCGCTTTGCCATTCTCTACAAGGATCTCATCAATTTCAGTACTGAGATGGACTTCTCCTCCCTGTTCCTTAATCAGTTTGACCATACCATTTACAATGGAGCCGGTTCCGCCCATTGCATAATGAACACCCCACTCTCGCTCCAGATAGTGGATCATGGAGTAAATTGACGTAGTATCAAATGGATTTCCGCCAACTAACAGAGGGTGAAATGAGAAGGCCCGTCTCAGAAAATCATCCTCTATAAACTGAGAGACATATTTATATACAGATTTATGGGACTGCAGTTTGATAAGATCGGGAGCCACTTTAAGCATGTCGGTAAATTTTAGAAATGGCTTGTCTGCTAATTCAACGAAACCCTTTTCAAAGATCGGTTTTGTGGTTTTGATGAACTCCTCATAGCCTTTCTTGTCAGAAGGATTTCTTTTGTCGATTTCTGATAGGATAAACTCATGATCGTTGTTGTAGTCGAAAGGCTTACCGTGATGGTCGAAAATTCTGTAAAAAGGATCGCACGGAACCAACTCGAAGTAATCTTCACGTTTTTTACCGGCTGCAGCATAAATGTCATCAAACATAAACGGTGCTGTTATTACAGTAGGGCCCCCGTCGAATTTGAACCCGTTTATTTCATAAACATAAGCCCGTCCGCCCGGTTTATCTCTTTTTTCGAATATTTTAACGTTGTGTCCCTTTGATAATAGCCTGGAAGCAGTGGCAAGCCCGCCAAATCCGCTGCCGATTACGATGATATTTTTCTTCATAAAAATTGATTTTAGAGTTATGGCATGTTAACCCTAATAGATGAAAAATCAATCCATCTTATATGAAAAAAGTTAATTTTGTGTCTGTTTCACAAAACCATCAAACCCTTGCCGTCTCAAACGTTGCATAGCAGATCTCGCTTCATCGGGGGTGTCGTAAAGACCGTAATAGATTCTGTAGACTGTTTCTCCGGCAACCGGCACAGGCTCTACTCGGGCACCGGATACTAGGTTAAGAAAGTTTTCCGCCTCTCTCTCTGTTTTAAATGATGCAAGTTGGACGGTAAAAGTCTCTATACTACCCAGATTTGTTTCTGATAGGGGGCGATCTCCCTCTTCGACAACATATATTTGCACCTCAGCGGTGCCGGCATCTATCATATCAATTTCCCGGGCCGCTTTTCTTGATAGATCAATAATTCTGTTATGAGCGTATGGGCCACGATCATTAATTCGAACAATTACCGTTTTGCCATTGGTTACATTTTCCACTTGCACAACGGTGTTGAACGGCAAGCTTCTATGTGCTGCAGTCATGGCATCCATATTATAAACTTCACCGTTTGCAGTTAATTTTCCGTGAAAATTTGGACCATACCAACTCGCTACACCTGTCTCAATCAGAGCTCCGGGTGTTAAATCTGAATAGTCTTCCCGATCGGGAGATACACTTCTTTGAACAACTCCACACGAAGAAAGCAGAATTGTCAATAATGTGAACAGTAAAAAATTTCTGTAGAAATGAGTCATAGTAATGGGGTTACAATCAAACAATGGGATGGGAGAAATTAGCAATTTACGTGATGAAGAAAAATCACTTTAGATATTCAAGGCAATTGGAAGAGTGGAATTGTTATATTTAGCCCTTCAACTTAAAGCAGATAACGTTTATGACGGTAACTCTAACTCTGATAGCTGTAACAGCTGCAATCTCATTGCTGGCTCTGTACATCCAGCCTAAACTTATGGAAATCGGTATGTTAAGGCCGTACCGTACCATAAGAGACGGAACCTGGTACGAAGTGATTACATCAGGCTTTCTGCATGCCGGAATGGGGCACCTTCTGGTAAATATGTTTGTACTGTTCTTTTTTGGAGTTGTAATTGAGCAGACACTGGGTATTCACCACTATCTTGCGCTTTATTTTAGCGGACTGGCATTTTCTTCGCTTCCTTCTCTTTTGTTTCACAGAGATGATCCAAACTACGCAACATTGGGGGCATCCGGTGCGGTCGAAAGTGTGCTTTTCGGCTTTATCTTTCTTTATCCCACCGAAAAAATCATCATTATACTTTTGCCAATCCCAATACCTGCATGGATTTTTGGTGTTTTGTTTTTGGTGTACAGTGTATTTGAAAGTAAGAGGGCGGGAGGAAATGTTAATCACCAAGCACATATAGCCGGTGCATTGTGGGGAATTCTTTACTTGATCTTTTTTGTACCCAATAGCGTAGATCACATTCTTACACTTTTTGGGTTGATTTAGGTGAGAAATCCCGTCAGGTGAAAATAATCACTGACGGGGGTTATTTAAGATTAGCCATTCTTTACTCTGAATTCTCCCATGAATTCTACCAAAGCTTTTACACTTTCCATGTTGCAAGCATTGTAGATACTGGCGCGTACACCACCAACAGAACGATGACCTTTCAGATTCATCAGATTCTGTGAGGCGGCCTCAGAGATAAATTTCTTCTCTAACTCTTCAGATGGCAGCCTGAATGTAACGTTCATTCTTGAGCGCGCTTCTTTTTCCACAGTACCTCTGTAAAAATCATCCTGATCGATTTCAGAATAGATCAAACCGGACTTTTCGTCGCTGAATTTTTCGAAGTAAGAAAGCCCGCCATTCTCAAGAATCCATTCCAGTACATAATTGATCATGTAAACTGCAAAAACAGGTGGAGTGTTAAACAGTTTCTCCACATGAGTTTTGTAGTTTAAAATAGTCGGAATAGCTTCAGGGCGTTGCTTTTCTAGGAAAGATTTTCGAACCATAACCACAGTGGCACCGGCCGGCCCAACATTTTTCTGAGCTCCGGCATAGATTAAACCATACTTTTCCAGATCAATAGGGCGCGATAGAAAATCAGATGATGCATCACATACCAGCGGTGCATCGCTTTTCGGTTCTGTGGCGAACTGTGTTCCGGCTACTGTATTGTTGCTGGTAAAATGAGTATAGACTGCTTCGTCTGCAAAGCTGAGTTCATCATCGGTTGGTATGTGGCTGTAAGCCCCTTCTTTACCTGAGAATGATGTATGTACATTACCGTATAGTTTTGCCTCTTTAATGGCTTTTGCTGACCACGTACCTGTGTCTATATAGTTTGCAGTACGATCTGTATTTAGAAAATTGTGTGCTACCATCATAAACTGACTGCTGGCACCTCCCTGTAGGAATAGAACCTCCCAGTCATCATCAGCACCGGTAATTTTTTTAATTCTTTCTACGGCCAGTCGATTCACTTCGGTGTATTCCGGGCTACGATGACTCATCTCCATAATGGATGCACCTTTGCCTTTATAATCCAGCAGTTCTTCCTGAACTTTCTTTAAAACGCTTTCCGGTAATGTGGCCGGCCCTGCACTAAAATTGTGTATTCGTGTCATAATTAATTTGATTTAAAATGTGTGAACGATTAATCCGGATTTAATTTTGGGTTCGAACCATGTAGATTTTGGGGGCATCAGTTCGCCAGCATCCGAAACGTCTATAAGCTCACGGATATCGGTAGGGTACATGCTTATCGCCAAATCATACTTGCCGCTATCAACCAGCTTTTCGAGCTCTTTTGTACCTCTTATTCCGCCAACAAAGCTGATGTTTTTATCGGTTCGGGGATTTTCAATTCCAAACTCGGGATTCAGAAAGCCATCCTGCAATCGAGCTACATCCAGCGATGAGGAAATACTCTTTGAGGAAGGGGCCGGAAGATCCATACTCCACCATTTCCCGGAGTAGTAGATTGAGATTTTTCCTTTTTGAGCCGGAGATTTTTCTTTGGTCTCAATCAGGTTGAATTTTTTCTCTATTTCATTAAACTTTTTTTCAGAAACAGATTTGATCACCCTGTTATAGGGTAATATTTTCATCTGAGACATTGGAAAGAGCACAACCGGGAAGTATTCAAATTCGGCTTCACCGGGAAATACGTTTCGTTCTTTCCGAAGCTGTTCCGCTACTCTGGAAGCACTTTTACATCGATGATGGCCGTCTGCGATATACAGTTTTTCAATTTCTGAAAAACCTTTTACAAAATCGGCTGTGGTGTATGTTTTCCAGATTCTGTGAGTAACACCGCCTTCGCCCTCATGTTCTATGTAAGGAGGGTTTGTGAGTGTAACTTTTTCAATCTGAAATGAGATGTCTTCAGAATCACGATATGTGAGCATCACGGGTTCAGCGTGTGCCTCTTGTGTAAGAATATGTTTGGTTCTGTCATCTTCTTTATCAGGACGTGTAAGCTCGTGCTTTAAAATTGTATCGTCGTCGTAATCTTGAACGGAAGCACATGTAAACACACCGGTTTGGATGTGATTATCTGTTTCCATCTGATAGATGTAGATTGCAACTTTATCATCCTGCTCAAAAAGCTCTGATTTTAAAAGGGATTTTAAATTTTCAGCTCCCTTTTTATATACCCGGTCATCATTGAAAGGCGTGCCGTCCGGCAGGTCTATTTCGGGCCTGATGACATGCAAATAACTATTGGGTTTTCCCTGGGCAAGCTCCTTTGCCTCTTCAGTATTTATGACATCGTAAGGGACACACGCAATTTCATCTGCATGCTCGGGCTTAGGTAGCCATCCCTTGAATGGTTGAATGGTAGCCATTTAGTCTGTTGATTTTTGTATTTTCAGGTTCACATAAGTATACAAACTCTTTACGATTTCATCGCATTGAATTCTAATTAAGAACGAAACAAAAGTCATGAGTAAAGAAAACCAAAAAGCACCGGAAAATCTAAGTCCGGAACAACAGCAACAACTACTCTTTGTAATGCTCATTCAACAGCACCAGCAGATTGCTATGATGGGAATGGGAAAAATTCAAAACCCGCAGACCGAAAAAATTGAAAGAGATTTAAGCTCTGCCAAATTTGCTATCGATACACTGAATATGCTGCAGCATTTTACGAAAGGAAATCTGCCAAAAGAAGTGAGCGAATATCTCGATCAAACGCTGACCAATCTCCGCTTGAATTACGCCGATGAGAAGAAAAAAGGCGACAAAGAAGAGCCAAAAGAATCCAAGGATTAAGGATTTGGATATTTTAACTGCGGCCGGGGGCGTGCTCTATACTGATAATAAAAGCCCCCTCAATATCTTGTTGATTAAACGAAATGGTGTATGGGATTTGCCCAAGGGGAAACTCGAAGAAGGTGAGTCGGTTGAAGAGTGCGCGGCTAGGGAGGTTGCTGAGGAGGTTGGTGTACCCTTACCGAAAATCGACCGGTTTCTGTGTGAAACATATCATGAATATGAGATAAAAGGCGAAAAGGTGGGAAAGAAAACCTATTGGTATTCAATGAAAACAGATCGAAGAGAGGGGTTGATGCCCCAGAAGGAAGAAGGGATAACGGGTCTGAAATGGGTTGATGCCAATAAAGCTTTAGATATGGTTGGGTATAAAAACTTAGAAATTGTTCTGAATACCTATCTAAAAAAGATTCGATAGAAATAAAAAAAGCGTTTCAGATTACTCTGAAACGCTTTTAAAATGTTGGATGTGTAGACTATTAGTTTTGCAGCCTGAAGAAAATTGGCAAACTGTACTGAACTCTAACCGGACGTCCACGCTGCATACCGGGACGGAACTCAGCCTGACTTACAACTCTCAGAGCCTCTTCGTCAGCGCCACCGCCAATTCCACGGATAACTTGTGGGTTTTCAACCTGTCCTTGCTCGTTTACAATAAACTGAATGTAAACACGTCCTTCAATTCCGGCTCGTCTAGCCATTTCAGGGTAGCGAATCTTCTGTTGAAGCTCACCCAAACCGCCAATCAATTCCGGCATCTCCTCTACAACAACAAAGAAGTCTTCTTCTTCGTCATCTTCGGCCGGTGGAGGTGGGGGTGGTGCACTCAATGAACCTCCCAAGTCAAGATCAGCAGAAATATCGATATCTACATCTTCGATAATTTCATCATTTGGTACTTCTACAGGTACCGGTGGTCTTGGTGGTGGTGGAGGTGTTTCAATCTGACGTGTTTGAATAATTTCTTCCATTTCCACGACTTCCTGCTCATCCATTGTGTACTCTTCAGGAGCGTGACTGGTTAAATCCATTCGTACAGCAATGATAAAAATCACCAATGCAGCTAAGAGACCAAGCTCAAGAAATACCGTATAGTAATTCCTGAGATCAGCATCCGGTTTTTTTCGTTCAATCATTGTTTCAAGGGGTTTTTAAAAGAATTAATACGCTTAGCTCAAGTATAAACGATTTGAAGCTAATTATCCAACGTTTCGTTGAGGTTCGATATTATAATTCAGTTTGGGGAAACTTACAAACCTTTGTCGGGCGGATAGATCGGTTTAATCAAAAAAAGTAGAAATGTTGCGGTAAGTGTACCTAAAATATCAGCAATTGCATCGTAGAGATCGATGGAGCGGCCAAAAGGCATTAATCCCTGCATTATTTCGATACCAATACCGAAAAGTGAACCGGCAAAGAAGATGAATATCAGGTTGCTCTCCTCCCGTTTTCGGGAAATGTGTAAAAGCCCGAACACGAATGTCCATGAGAAGAACATCATAAAATGGCCAATCTTATCGTATTGAAAAAGGCGATTACTTCCCAGGTTGTTGGCCGGCAGAAGTGTGAGTATTAAAATTGCGATGGTAATCAGGACCAACAGAGTGTATATGATTTTCTTGTTCCTGATAAGGAAGCTTAAAAGTTTATTCATTATATGAGATGCTCAGGGCCGAATGAAGATGATGATGAATTTTTAAAAACCTGGTATCCGTCTAAAAGAGCAAAAACAGGAGCCCACCGGATACTTTCACTTATTCCCCATTTAGTTGCTATTGTTCCTGCCAGAACGTCTCCAAAGCCAGCACGGGTGAAAGGTGTTGTGTCGTATCCGGAAATAAATGAAAGATGTTCAGAGTGATAAAAAACCGGATTACCCTTCATTAATAAGGAGGTATGATGCTTATCAGAAAACTCTTTAGGGAAGCGAAACCGCTCAAAATCATCTTCAAAAGTAAGTTTTAAATAGTTTAGGGCTTCTCCGGGATGAGGAGTTAACAGCCACCTCTTTTTCTGTGAATCGGGCAGATTCTTTAGCTTATCCCATATTGAAAGTGCGTCCGCATCAATTACGGCCGGCCCTTTATAGTTTTTTAAAAGATTCAGGGCAAACTCTTTAGTTTTTTGACCTGTTCCAATTCCGGGACCAATGAGCAGTACCCCCGGTTTCTCTGCAATTTTATTTAAAATAATTTCAGTGTGGTCAGTACTGTATGAATCAGAATTTGCGAGTACTACTTTTATAACTTGCGGCAGACAGGCTTCATAAACTGAAAGAAGCTTTTCAGGCGTGTAAAGAATTACAGATCCGGCTCCATGCTTCCATGCACTTCTGGCTGCCATAACTGCCGCACCGGTTAAACCCTTTGAGCCGGCAACCAAATGAACAACTCCGGACTCATACTTATGCCGTGCTTTACGAGTTAAATCCGGAAGTACGGAGTAAAGTTCTTCATCAAGCTTGATCGCAAAATCTTTTCTCAGATAGGAGGGAAAAGGTAAATCTATAAATGAGATCTTGCCTGCAATGTCCGGTCCTCTATCCAAATACAGTCCAATCTTTTGTGTTCCAAAGGTACAGGTATGATCAGCATTAACGGCTACTCCTTGAACTTTTCCGGAATCAGCATTGAGTCCTGATGGAATGTCCATGGAAAAAACAGTTTTTCCTGCCCTGTTTATTTTTTGAATGATCTCATCAATAGGGGGGCGTACATTGCTGTTTAATCCGGTTCCAAAAATGCCATCTGCGATATAATCACAAGAGTTGAGTTCGTTTTCGGAAAGATCTCCGATAAACGTGATTGGGAGATTCTCTTCAGCCAGTTTTTCTAAAAGATGCAGATTTTTTTGGGTGTCCGGGCTTAGGTCGTCTTTTCCGAATGAAAAGTATAAGTGAGCCGTATGACCGTAATTATCAACCAAATACCTGGCAGCGGCAAGGGTATCGCCGGCATTGTTTCCTTTGCCGCATATAAATAGCCCATGGCGGTCCGGGCCTAATACTTGTTGTATCGTTTCAGCAGCTCCCTTTGCTGCAATTTCCATCAGGGTGAACCCGTCTATACCAAACTCTTCAATGGTTTTTTGGTCTATCAATCGTGATTGCTCAGCTGTGAAGAGCTGGTGCGATGCTGGTATATCGGGATCTATAGTCATATTCTGGTTTTAATATGATCTGGCAAACAGTACGCGCTGTTTCGAAGGTTTTCCGGTAACCATACACTCTCCCGGAATAGGATCATCTTCATCAATAGGAATCAGGCGGATGGTTGCTTTCGTTTCCTCTTTGATCTTCTCCTCAGTTTTCGGAGTTCCATCCCAGTGAGCCCAGATAAATCCACCGTTTTCAATCTCTTTTTTGAAATCGTCGTAACTGTCTACGTTTCTTGTAGAATCATCCATACGTTGTTTGGCCGATTTAAACAGGTCTTCCTGTATGGTCTCCAGTAACTCTTCGATATGATCGGCAATTCCGGTAAGAGGTACGATGCTCTTCTCAAGGGTGTCGCGTCGTGCCAGCTCCAGATTTTTATTTTCAACATCACGAGGTCCGATCGCAATTCGGAGAGGAACCCCCTCTGCTTCGTGCTGGGCAAATTTCCATCCCGGTTTGAAGTTATCTCGATCATCCAGTTTAACGGTAATTCCTTTATCACGCAGCTCATCAATGATAGGCTGTGCGTAACTCAGCACAACCTCGCGCTGTTCATCATCTCTGTAGATCGGCACAACTACCACCTGATTTGGTGCCAGTTTAGGAGGCAGTACCAGGCCGTTATCATCTGAGTGAGTCATGATCAATCCGCCAATTAGTCTTGTAGAAACACCCCAGCTTGTAGCCCAGACATATTTGTGCTCACCATCTTGATCCTGAAATTTTACGTCGAAAGCCTTTGCAAAATTTTGCCCTAAAAAGTGGGAAGTACCGGCCTGAAGGGCCTTACCATCCTGCATCAGCGCCTCGATACAATATGTATCCACTGCACCGGCAAAACGCTCAGATTCGGTTTTTACACCTGTTATAACCGGCATGGCCATAAACTCTTCGGCGAATGTCTTATAAACTTCCAGCATCTTCCGGGTCTCTTCTACTGCTTCAGCCTCTGTGGCGTGAGCGGTGTGACCTTCCTGCCACAGAAATTCCATTGTTCTAAGAAAGAGGCGGGTTCGCATTTCCCACCGAACCACATTCGCCCACTGGTTGATCAAAATGGGAAGATCGCGATAAGATTGAATCCATTTACCGTATGCGTCCCAAATAATAGTTTCAGAGGTGGGACGTACAATCAGTTCTTCTTCAAGCTTCGAATCCGGATCTACTTCAACACCGCCATCAACACTTTTGAGCCGGCTGTGGGTTACTACCGCACACTCTTTAGCAAAACCCTCAACATGTTGCGCCTCTTTCGATAGAAAAGATTTTGGGATAAAAAGAGGGAAATAGGCATTTTCGTGGCCGGTATCTTTAAACATCCGGTCCAGTGCCTGCTTCATATTTTCCCAAAGAGCAAAACCGTTGGGACGAATGATCATCGATCCTCTAACGGGGGAGTGGTCGGCCAGTTTAGCCTCTTTTACCACATCCAGGTACCATTGAGAGTAGTCGTCTTTTCTATCTGTGATTTTTTTAGCCATCAGTAAAGAGTGGTTTACAGTTTTTGTGCCGCAAGGTCATGTTTAAGAGCCCGTACGACAATGCAGATTCTTATTATTTATGTGGTTTAAAATACTCCGAACTGCACTTAAGATAAAGTAACATTTTGTTACTACAATTGGTTTAGAAGAGATAGGTATGGAAAATTCAAAAAAGTCCACTTTTGGATTTCAACTTTGTATAAAAAAAGTGATATATTTGATGCTCTCTTGAAAACGAATTGAAAAAACGTATTGACGAATGTTGTGGTAGCTTCCCGAGTACTCGGGATTAGAGCGTCGGATTCATATCCCGAAAGTTTTAGGAACGTCGATTCAAGTCCGAACCGATTGAATAGTATATGATACATTTGGAAATATTATTGTTATGTCGTGGTAGCTCAGGTGGTTAGAGCGTCGGATTCATAACCCGGAGGTCGGCGGTTCAAGTCCGCCCCACGATACTTTTAAGCCCGTATTCATTCCTTGAATTCGGGCTTTTATATTTAAAGGCAGGCTTCGCGGATTCAATTATAGTAACCCAATCATACCGGCATCAAATAGCTCCACTTTTGCGCAGTTGCCACAAATAATCTGGACCATAGGATGGCTGTCGCCGCTTATGTCTATATCTTTTCCCTGAAATGTAACCGTGGGTGCGATGATATCTCCAATTATCCATTTACTTTTTCCGCAAACGGAGCATGAACTGTTCGGCGCGCGATTTTGCAGCCAGTTTTGAACCAGTATCTTTTGCTGTTTAGTGATAGGCATTAGAGCAGTAGGAGTTGGATAAATTTAGGGGTTATTGAAGATGAGAAATGTCTGCAAAAAAAAATTAGCAGCCCTCCGATCAAAGAGGACTGCTAAATATCATCTACAGACGGCTATTACCCCATTTGCATAAGTAACTTACTTTTATCAAGCCGATCGTGCAATAAGTAGAAGCAAGTAATTTTATCTACGTACTTTTACGGATAGGTGGGAATTAGCCAATTTCAGTTTTTTCAAGAGCATATCGTACAAGTGCCGCAGTGTTCTTGATTTTCAATTTGTTCATCAAGTTTGACCGGTGGGTTTCAACAGTTCTGGGGCTTATAAAAAGCATTTTGGCAATCTCCGGACTGGTGTGACCTTCAACGATAAGCTTCAAAACTTCAGACTCGCGTTTGGTAAGTTTCTTTCCGCCCGACGGTTTCTTGGCTTCGTCGGCATACCTGTCTGCCATAATTTGAGATATAGACTTACTGAAAGCTTTCTCACCCTTGGCAACTTCTGAAACTGCAGATTTTAATTCATCAGAAGAACAGTTTTTCATCAGGTAACCTTTTACACCTGCTTTTAAAGACTGGTTGAGGTGGTTTACATCGGTTGAATAGGTGAGAATTACAACTTTAGGGGAGGGGGTGATTTTTTCCAGACGCTGCATTAAATCGTGGATGTTTGAGCCTTCCAGGTTTGATGAAATAATACAAACGGCGTCAGAGTGGCTTTTGAACTCCTGAATCAGCTCTTTAGCAGACTTCGTCTCTTTCACATCAGAGATTGATGTTGAATCAGACAGGATACTTCTTAAACCATGTCTGTAGATGTCAAAATTTTCTGCAATTAAAACCTTGATTTTATTCATGGTCCAAAGCCGACTTGCGTGGAAAAGGACTTTGAATATACTTTTTTATTTGAAAAAGTAAAGAATATTAGAAGGAATATTATTCCTTTCTAACTTATTACAGGAAGGGGGGGTGTGTCACTTACTAAATTAGATATATTCTGAGAAGCCAGACTCCAAGAAATGCCTTGATTGTCCAGAGCAGTGTTCGAATCCAGTTTGACTTCACCAGTCTATGAATAACATCCGGTTCACGCTTTTCTGAAAGTTTACTGTGCAGCGGAACCTGTGTGGTGAATGTTACAATCCAAATAACCAATACAATGACAAGACCGGCTACGTGAAAAGCTGTGTAAAGATCAGAAAAGAGTGAGAGCCAGAATGAGCTCAACAGCTCTGCAAACATGACAGGCACAACAATCAGGGATATTTTCTTTTTGTGAAATGACATCGCCTCTTCAAATGCGTGTAGGTCAGCGTAGCGAAAAAAAGGATAGTGAACCAGCTGTACCAGCCATATCAGTCCACAAAGGAAGAATGAGGAAAAAAGATTAATAATGACGATGTATTCCATAGAAATCTTCTAAAAGGGTATAAGCGAATGGTTACAATATTGTTTATTTTACCAAACTTGAATTGAAAATGATTTTTAATACATAAAACAGAGATTTATGAGTTGGTTACGCACCCATACCTGCGGTGAGCTTACAGTTGATGATAAGAAAAAAGAAGTGGTTTTAAACGGATGGGTATCAAAACGCCGGGATTTGGGCGGAGTTATTTTTATCGATCTGAGAGACCGCTATGGAATTACCCAGGTTGTTTTTGATGAGAAGAACAGTAAGCTTCACACCCTGGCTGAGGAATTGAGGTCTGAACATGTGATTGGTGTGAAAGGTAATGTGCTGAACCGTAGTGATGAAACGATCAATCCTGAGATGAAAACAGGGGAGATTGAAGTGGAAGTGAACGAGCTGAAAGTTTACTCAAAAGCTGAGACTCCGCCATTTGAAATTAAGGATGATCTGAAAACCAACGAAGAGACCCGGTTGAAATACCGTTTTTTAGATCTCAGAAGGTCTGACATGCAGAAAAATCTGATACTTCGCTCGAAGGTGTATCACACAATCCGAAATTTTTATCACGATCGTGATTTTGCAGAAGTTGAGACTCCGGTATTGATGAAATCAACCCCCGAAGGCGCCCGCGATTATCTGGTGCCGAGCCGGGTAAATCCTGGTAAGTTTTTTGCACTGCCTCAAAGTCCGCAAACCTACAAGCAGCTGTTGATGGTATCCGGTTTTGACCGCTACTTCCAGATTGTAAAGTGCTTCCGTGATGAGGATTTGCGTGCAGACCGTCAGCCTGAATTTACCCAGGTGGATGTTGAAATGTCGTTTGTGGATGAAGAAATTATCTACGAAGAGCACGAGAAACTGATGGCCGAAATCTGGAAGGAACACCTGGGGGTAGAGCTAAAAACTCCATTCCCGCGGATGAAATATGAGGAGGCGATGACTACCTACGGTTCCGATAAACCGGATCTTCGGTTTGGCATAAAGATTCACGATATCTCTGATGATGTGGCTGAATCCGGGTTTAAAATTTTTAAATCGACAGTAGATAAAGGCGGGCGTGTTCTTTCGATTACCGTTCCCGGAGAGGGAAGCATGGGGCGAGGTGCGCTGGACCGGTTAACCGACAAAGTGACGTCTGAAACCGGTGCAGCCGGTATGATTTTCATGAAGTTGAATGACGGAGAGATTACCTGCAGCGTCGGAAAGTTTTTGGATGAAGAGACCATGCAGAATATGACCAAAACTTCCGAAGCAGAAGATGGAGATCTGGTGCTGATTCTTGCAGGTCCTGCACCGGATGTGTATAAGCAGATGGGCGGTTTGCGTTTGATCATAGGTAATCAGTTCGATCTGATTGATAAGAATAAGACAAGGTTTTTATGGGTAACTGACTTTCCTCTGGTTGAATGGTCGAAAGAAGATTTGAGGTACCACGCTCTTCACCATCCATTTACATCACCAAGAGATGAAGATATGGAGAAACTGGAATCGGATCCGAAATCAGTTAAAGCCCGTGCTTACGATCTGGTACTGAATGGAAATGAGATCGGCGGAGGATCCATTCGTATTCATACTCCGGAACTTCAGCAGCGTATGTTTACGTTGTTAGGCATTGATGAAGAAGAGGCTGAAGAGAAATTCGGATTTCTATTGGATGCGTTTAAATATGGTGCACCGCCACACGGTGGTATTGCTCTGGGACTGGATCGAATTGTGATGTTGATGGCCGGTGCCAAGAGCTTGAGGGATGTTATTGCTTTTCCGAAAAACCAGCGTGCTCAAAGCCCAATGGACAACAGCCCGAGTGAAGTTGACGAAGAGCAGTTGAAAGAACTTCACATATCACTACGAAAAACAGCAAAAATTTAACTACGAAAGATTTGAAAACTGCAGGAATTGACGGTTGTAAGGCCGGGTGGATACTCATCACTTTTGATGAAAATCCGGAGTACAGGATTATTGAAAAGAACGAAGACTTTTTAAATGCTCTGCTTGAATTTGATCGGGTATTCATCGATATGCCAATCGGGCTGGAAGATGAGGAGTATACCCGTGAATGTGATAAAGAGCTGAGAAAAACATTAGGTGCGGAATATGCTCCAAGTGTTTTTAGTCCTCCGATTCGTCCGGCGCTTCACGCCCCATCATATGTTGAAGCCAACATGCAGAGCTATGAGTATACCGAAAAGAAACTCACAGTTCAGGCCTGGAATATCACTCCAAAAATCAGGTTGTTGGATCAGCTTTTATCAGAACACGAAGAGCTGAAAGAAACTGTACTGGAGAGCCATCCCGAACTTATCTTTATGAATCTGAACGGTGGGATGATCTATCAAAAAAAGAATACCAAAAAAGGTCTTCGCCATCGCCTGGGTTTAATTATAGACAGAGAAGAGATTGCTGACGATTTTTTCCGGGATATAAAAGAGGAGTATCGGCGTAACCAGGTTGATGAAGATGATATAGTAGATTCAATGGCTCTGGCTCTGGCAGCCAAGCAATCTATAGAGAATGGAATTAAAACCATTCCCAAAAATCCCCCCGTGGATTCAGAGGGATTGAAAATGGCCATTCATTACGTATAGAAATAAAAAACCGCTCCGATTAATACGAAGCGGTTTTTTTATTTAATCTCATTTGAGAGCTATTTTTCCAGGATACTCTTGTATTTCACACCTGCCTTGTAAACCCTGTTCACACCGTTAAACGCTGCAATCCTATACGCTTCCGAGTAGGTAGGATAGTTGAGGACGTGCTCAATAAAGTATTTAATAGACCCATCCTGAGCCATAATACTCTGGCCTAAGTGGATCAAGTCTGTAGCGTGATCACCAAAAATGTGAACTCCCAATAATTTCAAATTGTCTGTACGAAAAACCAGCTTCAGCATTCCATCTGTTCTGTGATTGATATCGGCATACGTCAGATTTTCGTAGTAGGCTCTGCCGACGGTTACATCAATTCCAAGTTCTTCGGCTTGCTTCTCTGTCAATCCAATGCCTGAAATTTCAGGTATTGAGTAGATTCCATAAGGAACATCACCGGAAGGTGATTCGGCTGGGATGTCGAACATACTGCAAGCTGCTAACCTGCCTTGAACGAAAGAAGTGGAAGCAGAGGTAGGGGTACCTGTAATATCTCCGGCAGCATAAATATTTTTTATACCGGTGCGGTAGTTCTCATCCGTAACAATGTAACCGGTACTATCCAGTTCGATATTCAGGGATTTATTAAAAAGATTCTCAGAGTTGGGAGATTTTTCTCCAACATACAGAACCTGATCCGTTTCCAGAACCTGAAGCCGGTCTTCAGCAGCAGTTTTATAAAGTACTTCAATACAGGTCCGTAAAGGGTTAGGCTTAATTTCATTAACGGTAACCGACGGATGAATCAAAATACCTTTCTTCTTTAAAACTTTGGATACATCCTCATTAATCTCATGGTCCAGAAATGGTAAAAACTGATCTGATTCATTTAATATGGTAATGGTTGTACCTAGAGAGGAAAAAATTGTAGCATATTCAAAAGTGATTACTCCGGAGCCAACAATAACTAATCTTCTGGGAATGTGAGTGATATTCAGAATTGAGTTGTAATCCAGAATATTTGTATGATCAATTTCGAAATTTTCCGGAGACGTTGGACTGCTTCCGGTGGCAATTAAAATATTTTCGGTTGTATAAGTAACCGATTGGTTAAGGCTGGTTTTTACTTGAACGGTGTGTTCGTCAACAATTTCTCCCCAGCCTCGCGCAGTTTCAACCTCGTTTTTAATCAGGTCGGACTTAACCTTTGTATTTTTACTCTCAAGAGCACTTTTTTTGTAACTGAGCAGATCTTCCATTTTGAAACGCTCGTAGGGTTTTCTGCCTTTCTCGTCTCCAAATTGCGTGTGAAAATCCTGTATCAGATCTGCTGCTTCTCTCAATGCTTTACTGGGTACCGTACCTTTATTTAGCCAGGAACCTCCAAGATGGTTATCATCTGCTTCTACCATCAATACTTTTTTGTCAAATTTAGTGCTCTGCATGGCACATGAAAATCCGGCCGGGCCACTGCCAATAATAATTACGTCGTAATCAAAACTCATAATAATTGTTCAATTATTTAAAACTGCAATAAGACTGAAGTTAGCTATGATATGCTCCCAACATCAAACAAAATACCAAATAAGATTTAAATTTTGTTGGAACGTTTTCAGTCTGTAATTTTTTGTCTGAATAGAAGAAGGTATAACGCCATGCCATTAAGAGCGTTATCAAAACAAAAACTTTAATTTAAAACAGAAATTTTATGTCATTCGAATTACCTGAATTACCTTACGATCATGATGCGCTTGAACCGCATATTGACGAAAGAACCATGAAAATTCACCATGGAAAGCACCATCAGGGGTATACTAATAAGTTGAATGCAGCCCTTGAAGGTCATGAGTTTGCAGACCTTGAAATTGAAGAGGTATTGAGACGAATTGATGAGGTTCCTGCAGATAAAAAGCAGGCAGTAATTAACAGTGGTGGCGGATATGCAAATCACAATCTCTTTTGGAAAGTGATGTCGCCGAATGGCGGTGGAAATCCATCAGGTGATTTGGCAAAAGCCATCGACAAGAAGTTTGGAAGCTTTGACAAATTTAAAGAGAAATTTTCATCAACCGCTGCATCTCAATTTGGCTCTGGATGGGGTTGGTTGTGCGTGGACGATTCCGGCGAGTTGGTAGTAGCATCCACTGCAAATCAGGATAGTCCTTATATGGACGGATTAACTCCAATTTTAGGAGTAGATGTTTGGGAACATGCGTACTATCTAAATTACCAAAACAGAAGACCAGACTACCTCAGCGCATTCTGGAATGTAGTAAACTGGGATCAGGTAGAGAAAAATTATCAGGATGCTAAGTAAGCATTTCTGCTAAATCACGATTTAAAGAAAAAAGCGTCTGATTATTCAGGCGCTTTTTTTATTGCAAGATATAATTTCTGGCGTTTATAGTAGCCGGTAAAGGTTTACGGCAACCTGGTTAATCATCAAACCTGATAATATGCCAACGCTCCATTTGTCCCAGGTTACGTGCCATATTTGCATTTGGATTGGTTCGGTTACGCTGACGATTTCCATACCGATCTCGCTGACCTGAAGAAGTTGCTGAATAATCGGAACTTCCCTGGATTCTAAACGATGGAGGCTCAACAGCAAAACCTAACCAAACCCTGTTGCCGCTGAATCCGTAGATGGATGAACCGTCTCGGGGAATTTTTAGCTCAACGCCGATAGTGCGGCTGTCTGTATTGATTGCAACTTCCATTCCGTCTACTTCCAGCTGAGACTTATCAACAAAACCATAAGATGGCTCTCCGCCGTTTGATCGCTGAACAATCATTACTCGATCAAAAAGCTCTTCATTTAATCTCTCCATTAGTTCACGATTTTCAGGTTTGTTTAACCAGTCTGATTCTCTGGTAAACGAACTGAAAGCACCCGGATATTCTCTCAGCAGATTAAATGTGCCGGGTGGGAAACTTATTCCAACATCTTTGCGGGAATCTTCATCATCGCTAAGGTATACTGTAAAGCCGGATCGCCTTACGGTTGCATCTTTGTATGCACTGCGTATGTCGATAAATAGGTAGAGAAACTCATCATCGTAAGCGGAGTAGTAGTTTGCGTGGTCGCGATCGTCGAACAGAGTCTGGTTTGTATTCCAATCGGATAGGTTACCATCTACAGAAATAGGAGCATTGAGCTGAGCAGCATTAAACTGATTGGTACTTCCGCAAGATACTGCAAAGAGGATCACAGGGAGAAAAAAAAGGTTATGAAAACGAAACGTCATAATGTTTAGTTTGAAATATTGAGATCGACATTGATTTCGTTGCAATAGATTATCGCTTCAGCGGTTTAAAATATTGTAGAGAAATATCGTTATATTTGAGCAAATAAAATTTAGCATTTAAAAATCGAACAGATATGCAATTTGGATTTGGAATAGGTCCTGATACATCCTGGATGCGTGAAGAACTTACGGATTTAGGTGTAGAAGAGCTAAAAACAGTCGAAGACGTTGACCGCGTCATGAAGGAGTATAATGAAGGAACCATGCTGATGGTTATTAACTCCGTTTGTGGATGTGCAGCGGGTAATGCAAGGCCGGCAGTTGGGCTCTCGCTGGAAAAAACTGATCATAAACCCGATCATCTCGTAACCGTATTTGCAGGGCAGGATAAGGAAGCTACGGCGCGAGCCAGAGAGTATTTCAGTGAATATCCTCCGTCATCTCCGGCTTTTGCTTTTTTCGTAGACGGTGAGATTAAGGCAATGGTTCCTCGGCATAGAATCGAAGGACGAACAAAAGAAGAAGTAGCTGAAGATCTGCTTATGGTTTACAATGCTTTTTCAGGCGAAGATAAAGAGTAAAATATTTTCTTTTGTAAATAAAAAACCTCATCCGATTTTTATCAGATGAGGTTTTTTTATGTCTGAAAATTAAACTTCCAAGTATTGGTTAAAAATCAATACCGATGGAGAAGTAGTGAATCGGGCTGCTGCCAAACCCGGTGCGTTCATACGGCCAGCCGATGTCGTATCGGAAGGGAAGCCCAAGCAGAATTGTACGCAATCCGAATCCGGCACCAATCAGAATATCACCGTCCACAAAGCTGGCGGGTATATCGCCTTGCTGTGGCTCGCCTTCTCTCAGGAGGCCGGTCTGCGGATTGATAAATTCCTCTCGTTTCGTACCAATTTTCCAGTCCAGTCCTGCGGGGTTTTCAAAGTAAACGATCGGTTCGCCTGTTTGATCCGTAAATCGGGAGTAGGGTACTTCAAATCCCCATGCAGCTCCGGCATCCACAAAAGCAACGGCTGTGATGTTCCATAACGGAAGGATGGGGATAGGCCCCGGGAGTACGGCTGCAAAGAGCGGAAACCGGAACTCAGCATTAATCAGCGTGAACTTGTCACCGAAAATTGTATTGAATTCGTGACCTCTGAGCGGAGTTGCAGGAAGTGTAAAGAATGTATCGGCAAGTCGCTCAAATGGAATTTCGGCATCACTCCATCGCTGGTTGATCCATCCAAGCATACCCCCCATGAAGAATGTTTGAGAATCACGTCCGTAAGATACGGCACCGGCGCCACGCAAAGCTATTGAGTAGCGAGATCCCAGATCAAAGTATTGCCTGTAATCTCCTAAAAGTGTAGCAAACTGTGGTGTTTCAGATGTTAGAGGAGGACTGGCTGCCAGCCGGACCGAGTAGCGATTACCGCCGCGCGGAGTTATGAAACCGGGTATTGTGTAGTCTCCGGTAAACGTAACTTGTGGGTAGAGGAAGTAACTTCTTTCATTGCTTAAATTTCTTGAACCCGTCCCCCGAACGGAGCTGAAATCCCTTGCCAATCCAATACCGGATACGCCGTAATCAACTCTTTGATAGCGGTTTAGAGGGTATTGAAAATCAACAGAAGCACCAAAAGTTCTGAACCGAAGTAACTCGCCACTAAATGTCTGGAAGTTTCTGGATTGATGGAAAAAGGATGTAAAGAAATTGGTTCGATTTCTCAGATAGCCATACTGAAATGTGTAATCACTGTTTCTGAGGTCAAAAACTAAATTTGAACCGAATGAAATTTCATGATCACCAAAAAGATCCGTCAGCGTTACGAATGCGAAAGCTGAGGTTCCGTAATATGTACTGATTTGCCCCGCTGCATAACTGAAATCGGGCGAGAAGTTCAGTCGATACTCTTTAGGTTGGTAGAGACCATCTTCGGTAGTGTTTGCAGTCGGTTCAAATTTACGAGGGTCGTCGCGGAGTTCAATGGTGGTATCCTGAACCACTGCCTCGCCAAATTGGTAGTTTCTGAAATCGATACGATCTGTGCGGGTAGTTGTATCACGATCGGTAGTATCTCTCCGCGTTTCAATCATTCGTTCATGACCGGTAACGGGTGCATCCTGTAAAACTCTCGACGTAACGACATTACCCATGGGTCTGTTCTGGATCATCTCCTGAGCATATCGGATAGCCGGTACCCGGTCGCCGGGACGGGTCGCTGCTCTTTCCTGAGCCCAAGTGTTCGGCGTTAGCTGCCGGTTCATGCGTCTGTCAAACGGAGACCGAAGCATGAAAATATCGGGAAATCCTTGGTTTAATGAGTTAAATGCAACTCTTGTTCCGTCAACAGAAACCGAAATTTGCATAACACCAGATTGCAAATCAGTAATCGGATGAACCGTTCTGCTGTTTAAATCATACTCGTAAATATTCGGAATTCCATTTTGATCAGAGACAAATAGCATACGCCCATTGCCTGTGAGGGTAGGCTGCCTTTCCGACCAGTTCGGTGTGTTTGTAAGCCGCTCAATACGATTGCTTCCAAGCCGGATTCTATAGAGATCTGTTTCATAGAATGAGTCATCCTGCATGATGGAATAACCGGCTTTGGCGGCTTCAGGGTTTAACATTCCGCCCCTGTTGGATACAAAGTAGACCATTTCAGAATCAGGACCCCAGGCGGGCTCTACGTCAGTGAACACATCATTTGTTATAGTCTGGAAATCACCGGTTTGCAGATTGTAAACAAAAATGTTCTGATACGGTCCCATATTGCCATCAAAAGCAATCTTATTACCATCCGGTGACCATGCTACGGAGTTGATCGCATCCAGGCTTGGAAACCGAATCGTCTCACTGTTCAGGGTTTCATAATCAACAATGGCTAAATTGTAAGAGCCTTGTGATTTACTGGACAGGGTAATTTTACTGCCATCAGGAGACCAGCTCAAATTTGGATTCAAAATGTTCAGCTCTTCAAACATAGGATTATCCGCACCGCTAACAATAGTTTTGATGCGCTCTCCGGTATTGGCATCAACCACAACCACATCAAACACACCCCGGCGGTTGGATATCATGGCTATACGGTCTCCTCGTGGAGATATAGCAGGACTGGTGTTGTATGAACCTGATCGGGCTCTGGTTGTAATCTGTGTGGCAACACTGCTCAGAGACTGACGCTCGGCTACTTCCGGAAAGTACCTCTGCCTCCAGTATTCCTGCCAGCGTTCAGAGAGCTCGTCAATTTCCAGACCAAGAGACTGCACCAGGGAGAGCCGGATATTTCTCGTTGATTTAATGCGCTGTAAAATCTCTGTTATTTTTGGACGCCCATACTGATCTTCGATATAATACCAGAATGCCTGTCCGCCGCGATACGCGAAGAATCCACCAAGCTGCTGAATGGGAGGGAGGTAATTATTTAAAATAGCATCCCGTATGTACATGTCGGTTTGTGTGTCCCATTTAAGAGCTAAATATTCGGCCAGCCCCTCTTCAAACCAGAGAGGAAATCGAAGCTGAATATTATTACTTACAATAGACTGTACATTTCCGCCATAATAGACATCGTTGATGTAAGCGTGCAGAAGCTCGTGCTGTAAAGTACGCCTGAAGTCAGCATAATCACCCATAAAAGGCTGGGTCATTCTGTTTTTGAACTTGTCGGTAACACCTCCAATTCCCTGTGCATCTACAGGCAGACGAACGACATTTGTTTGTGAAAAGTCGCTGTGAGAATCGTAAATAATAACCGGTATACGATCTGTCAGCTGATCATCAAAATCCTGATTTAACTGCTTGAGAGAAGACTCCACAGTTTCTGCGGTAAACTGGGCCAGATGGTAGTTTCTGGAGTCGTAGTAGTAGATATCGAAATGGTCGGTTTCGATGAACCGCCAATCGAACGTATCGTACTGAACCCGATTTTTCCCAAAAAAGAAGTATTGAGCAAAAAGCTGTTCGGTTACTGCTGTTCCCAGGAAAAGTGTGAGCAGAAAAATCAGAAAAAATTTGTATCGAGTCTGCATATTCGTACAGTTTATTAGTAGTTAATTATCGCCCAGAGTCAGGTCTATCTGTCTTTTTTCAAGATCTGTTTTAACAACTTTCACTTTAATAGTGTCACCCAATCTAAACTTTTTGCCTTTCGATCTGCCGATCAAACAGTGCATTTTTGGATGGAACACGTAGTAATCATCCTTCAAATCGCTAACGCGCACCATTCCTTCGCAGTATATATCATTAATTTGAACGTAAAGACCATTCTCGGTAACACCGCTAATGGTACCTTCAAAATTTTGACCAAGTCTGTCAGAAAGAAATTCAACTTGCTTTAGTTTTACGGAATCTCGTTCCGCTTCTACAGCGTAACGCTCTTTTTCGCTGCAATGTTCACCAAGTTCAATAAGCTTATCGTAAGTGTATTCACTGGATCCGGCGTTGTAGCGCTTCAATAGACGATGAACAATCACATCGGGATAACGGCGGATGGGGCTGGTAAAGTGTGCATAGTGTTTGAAACCAAGCCCAAAATGACCAATATTCTTCGGTGAGTACTCAGCTTTAGCCATTGATCTGAGCATCAGTCCGTTGATAATATTTTCAAGTGAGGTATCTTCTACCTGCTTAAGAAGGTCATTAATTTTTTTGGCGCTGATGCCTCCTTTCAGATCAAAGTGTATGCCCAGTGGTTTTGCCGTCTCCTTGATATTATTCAGTTTTTCAAGATCCGGCTCGCCATGCACACGGTATAAAAACGGATGATCACTTTTCGCAGTTTTATCTCCGCGCACTTTCTTTCGAAGTGAGTCTACATGCTTGGCTACGGTTTTATTAGCCATCAGCATACATTCTTCAATTAATCGGTGAGCAAAGATTCGCTCTTTAATTACTACATCAACCGGTTTTCCATCATCGTCGAGTACGAATTTTGGTTCAGGAGTTTCAAAATTGATCGATCCCTGGTTGAATCGATTTTCAAGCAGGGTTTTAGCGAGCTTTTCAAGTGTTTTTAGTTCTTCTTTAAACTTGTGGTCTGCTTTACCGTCTAAAATTTCCTGAACTTCTTCATATACAAAACGCTGTTTGGAATGAATAACAGTCTCTTCAATAGAGTGGTCGATCAGTTTCCCGTTTGGAGCAATCTCCATGAAACAGCTGTACGCAAGTTTATCTTCATGTGGGCGCAGGCTGCACACACCGTTACTCAGGTACTCAGGGAGCATTGGTATCACCCGGTCAACCAGGTATACACTTGTTGCTCTTTCAATAGCTTCTTCGTCAAGTACCGTACTTCTCGGCATGTAATGGGTAACATCTGCAATGTGGACGCCAAGGTAATAGTTACCATTATCGAGTATTTGGATGCTGAGACCGTCATCAAAATCTTTGGCATCGGCAGGGTCGATAGTCAATACAACTTCGTCCCGCATATCCCGCCGTTTTTTGATTTCATCCTCAGGTATCTTTTCCGGAACCTCCTTGGCAAACTTTTCTACTTCCGGTGGGAATGATGATTCAAACTGTTTTTCAGCTAAAATTGAGAGCACATTCGCCTCATTGCTGCCAGCCGGTCCAAAGGTTTTTTGAATTTTTGCCTGAGGATATCCCCTGACGTCTTCCCACTGGATAAGCCTGAATGTGACTTTATCGCCGGGTTTGGCATCATTCATATCTTTAGGATCTACGAAAAAATCGACCCGTGAAGATTGATGGTCTGTTTCGATCAGATATGTGTTTTTGGCCACTTCTTTGAGTGTCCCAACAAGCAGTGAATCAGCTCTTTCAACAACATCATCAATTTTGCCCATGGGCTTATTGCTCTTTTTGTGATAGCCGGTAAGTTTTACTTTCACCGTATCACCGTTCAGAGCGGTGCTCATAAACCGCTGGGATATCTTTATATCCTGATCTCTCCCCTCAACAATAACGTACCCGTCTCCATGGCTGGTTACATCCAGCTTGCCGGTGTAGACGTTGTCGTCATCCTCTGTGGCTTCATTTAGCCGTACTAAATTTCCTTTGGTAACAAATACGTGACCCAGCTGTTTTAATCGATTTACCGATTTCTTTATTTTTTTCTCCCCTTTTTTGGGCAGTGATAACGCATCCATCAGCAGCGGTATCGGAATAGACGCGTCTGGATAGGATTTTAAAATTTCTATGATTCTCTTTTCTAATGAACTTAATCTGTCTTTTTTACTCATTCTGTATTTTTAATTACTAATTATATTCTGCAATTGAATCACCGGCATCTTCTTCCGTGCCGCCAGATTCATCATCCCTTCTGTTTAAACCGAATAACCCCCTGAAAGCGTTCGATATACGCTGCCTGAACTGCTGCCAGGTATTAAATTGCACCTGTGCTTCGAGTCCGATGCCGTTCATTTCCTGTGTCTGCCGTGTTTCAACACTGCTTGTATAGCTTAAAGTCGGATCTTGCCGGTGAAAGGCAGTAAGAGAGAAGGTACGATTTATTCGATAGGTTGCACCTAAATCTCCAATATCACTCTGTTCACCGGTTATTTGTCCTTCGCGCCGTAAAATTACACGATCATCAAACAATCGCAAAGCTACTCCAAGATCTACTTCATTAAAGGCTGTTAGATTTAAATCAATATCGAAAGTGATATCACTTCTGAGAAGGGAATTTATCTGATTTGACAGAAGCGGGTTGATAACCTGACTTGAAATCAGCGGATTGACAACGGCAGCTGTTCCGGAAAACCCTTCACCCAGGCCCAAACCCTGAGCCTGATTTGAAGGAATGAAATTTCCGCTTAAAAGAATACTGGTAGCCTGGATTAACTTCTCCTCCTCATTTTGGTTGAGGTTGTTAATCTGTGTGGCCAGGGTGGGATCGATGGTTCCTTCAATTCCGGTAGGTACCCTGAAGAAAAATTCGTTTTCAACCTGGGTAATGGTACCGCCAATTCGCAGAACCAGTTCAATGGGAATTCTCTGTCCGCTTTCGGGTGTGACCGAGGCTGCGTTTGAAGAAAGTAGGGTGGAGATAACCGGACGGGCACGATATATTGCTGTTATATCCAGGCCGGCGTCTATCAAATCACCCTGCCAGCTGATGGAACCGCCCTGCTCCAGTGAGAACCTTCTTGTAAATATATCCCCACTCACAAACTGATAATCCCCGCTCTGGATATTGAAACGTCCAAACATACTCACATCCTGATCCTCGAGCAGAATGCGAACCTGCCCCGTACCGTTTGCATTCAAGATCTCGTTTGTTACGGGATCAAAAATGAGTTGTACGTTTACAGGGTTGTTAGCGGTAAACTGAAGGTCCATTGTGAATAACTCTACAAATGTGAGCTCTTCAGGTGAAGGCCCATTTTCAGCGTCTTCAGCCGCTTGTCTTCGTAATCTCTCTTCGAGCACGGATAGGTCAAAAGTGTCTACAAACTGGATAAACCGCCTGTCTTGTTCAAACTCGGTCTCTTCCTCTAAAGGAACAGATATTCTGGAGTCGGATGAGAGTGCAACGGCACCATTGGTTCGGAGAAACGGGCTGGTGTTTGATCCTGAAATCTGTGCCTGACCCGTTCCGTACAGATTACCATAAAAAGGAATATCCGGATCGTAGGGGTTATTCATGAACTGCAGATTATTTAAATCGATTGTCAGGTCCATAAATGTACCGGGCTGGAATTCGTTTAGATCTACGATACCGGTTAATCTTCCCGTTCCACCGCGATGATCCGTAAGGCGTACTTCATTGAAAGTCAGCCCATCAGTTTTATTAAAATTCAGGCCGCCGGCAAGCCGGTACTCTACATTGGTAAAAAGCGGAGTTCCCACGGCCTCTTCCACGGTAAAATCGGCGTTGAAGTCGAAGTCTGTCCTGGAACCTGTTATAAAACCGGTTCCTTCAGCCCGTCCCTGCATTGCGGTAATGATATTTGGTACAATGAACTCAACAATCCAGAGATCAATCTCCCGGAGATCGGCATCAAAATAGAACAATTCATCATCAGGGTCGGTTAATTCATCTGGTATTTTTACATAACCGTTTAGTCGGAGATCCTGACCTATCCCATCATTTCTTCCAATATAGTTTGAATATTTTTCGGGGTCGGTAAATACGTGGACGTTTGTATCGAATCTGTTTTCATCAGAATTAAACGCGCTGTTTAACTCTACATCTCCAACCAGCCTTCCATTAATTCTACCCTCTTCAACGCTGATATTTCCCTGAATACTTGGGATCTGTGTTAAAGAGCGTGTGATGAACTCACCATCTAAAATACCTGAGAAGGAAATACGCCCGCCGATCAGGTCGGAAATTCTGGACAGATCGAAATTGTCAATTCTAAAATCAACCGAGTCTTCAAAAGCATCACTGAAAGTACCATTAATCTCAAGCAGGTCCCGATCACTGGTCAGTCTAACATTGTTCAGTGTAAGCTTATGGTCATCCGTGTAGATAAATTGAGAAGTACCCTCAGAACGCCAGTTATATTGAGGTGTTCCAATGAGTAGGTTATTTACGGTAACTTCAAATTTGCCGGGGCTCAGCACTCCGGATAAGGTAGATTGGAGCTCAATATTATCATCACGGACAAACTGTTGCTGCAGCTGTAGGGAATCATTTCTCATGGAAAAGTTGAGATAGCTATCCAGGAATGTCATCTCGTTTACATTTATCACCCCGCTGTTAAACTGTACATCCATATTTCCGAAATCCCGGATTGACTCACCGTAATTGAACTCTGCAGACAGCGAGGTGTTCACATTTCTCGCTTCCACGTTGCCAGTTCTGAAATTCTCCTCGAAAAGTGTGCCCGACATGGAAAGAGCGCTTTCGGAGGCGTTAACTGACGCCGTTAATCTGGCCCGGCTCTGCATTTCAGGGAGGACGGGCAGATAGTGTCTCAGGAGATTAAGATCTTTAATGGATACCTGAAGCGAAAGATCCAGCTCCGGATATTCAAATGCTTGATCTGGCAGTTCTAAATCAGCCAATACGAATTCCTGGTCAAAGAGGACTTCTCTGCGTATCCGTTCCTGGAAATAGTTGTTCCAGTAAGCGGCAAAATTTTGAATGGTGGTTGGCGCGATGGTACCTTCAATCTCCCCGTCAAAGAAGGAGCTGGTGAATCGTAAAATTCTGGGTTGCTGATTTGGCGGACTGAGATCTGCATATAGCTGATGAGATCGCAGTGTATCGGAACCGGAGATGAAACGATCCACTTCTACACTTACTCTGCCGTGAGCTTCATCTACGCTATTCCCTCTTATGTTGCCTGAAAATGTAGCATTAAAGTCGGTAGATTCACTTTGAAAATAGTCTGTATATGTGGCAAAATTGAAGTTCTGTACAGCTCCGTCGATCGTAAATTCCGGATAGGATTCATTCTCATAAAAGCGGCCGGTAGCTTGAAGAGTGCCGTAATCATCACGAACCTGAGCTGAGTAGGATAACTGTTCTTCAGAGTAATTAGCTTCTGCAATAATAGTCTGAAAATCGAGATCAAATATTGTACTTCCGGAAAGATCAAGGGATGCATTTAGTGCTGCATTTTTATCAAATCCTGACCCGGAGAGAGCCAGGCGCCCATTTAGCATGGTAGTGGTTAGGGTGTCTTTAAGAATCGGTGAAATATCCAGCGAATCAAGTTCAGCGAGCAGTTCATAACCGGATTCTTCCCGGTGGTTCATGAAAATATCCAGCTGCATCGAACCAACCTCTGTTTCAACCTTTAAGTCAGCCCCGGTTTCCTGCAAATTCCCAAATAGGTCGCCGCGTAGGATTGTATTCTGATATAAACGGGTATCGAACTGGTTAAAATAGTTATCCGATATCCACTGAAACTGATCCGGTTGCAGAACGATGTTATCTATCTGAGCGTCGTAGCTGATCTCATTTGTAAATAGGTTTTCTACGGTTGCCGTGGAAATAATGGCAGTTTCTCCGTAAAGAGCCTGAAAACGGTCAATAAAGAAATTTTGAGCGTTACCTTCGGCTTGAGCTTCGAGGGTGATATCTGCGTCCATATCCGGGAATTCAGGGATAAAGAGGCGCGCAAAACTGTTTGAAAAAGTTGCCGTGTTTATAGTTGTTCTGTATTCAGCATCTAAAAGCTGTTCTTTCAGGGTAAGCTGTTGTCTGAAAATGGATACAGGTTGTGCTTCAAAGCTGAGATCGAGTTCACTTTCAGCCGTACTGATGTTCAATCCGTTAACTTCGAAAAAACGATCGTCGTTGTAGAACTGTCCCGCAATTCGAACATACTTATACGGGGTATCGGGCAGCGTGGCGCTAAAATTGGAAATGTCGGCAAAAAGCTGAGACTCCGTAATTTCCAGGAAAAGATCTGCGTTCAGGTGAAGTATGTTTAGTGTTTCCGGAAGGTGTAGGTTATCAGGCAATTCAACACTTGATGTAACTAATATCGAACCGTTAATGATGGACAGACGTGGTGCATAAAAGTCTATTTCATCAAAAATTCTGATCTGATCAATCAGGTCTGCTTCTTCATCAGGCTGTCTCGAGGTTTCTTCCGGAGCTAGCCGATTAAAAATCTGTGCAATATTTAATCCTTCGTCACTGCGGGAAATATGTATAGCAGGTTCCTGGAGCTCAAAGGAGTTTATCGTAAGATTTTTCCGGAGCAGATCCCACCAATCTACGTCTGCCCTTGCATTTTCAAACGAAATTACCGGATGTGAAAGGTCGCCCCGGGCGTAAAACTGTCCACCTGTAAAATTTACTTGAAACGGTATAAAACCTTCAATTGAGTTGATGGAAAGTGAACCTTCAAACTGCTCCTCAAACGTACTCTCAATTTGGGTTTTTAGATAATCCTTAGACTGAGGAAGCTGAATAACACCCAGTATAATAAGCAGTAAGGAGAGAGAAACTCCTGCTATTATGGAAACAGAGATTAATAAAAATCTCCAGATGTTATATAGCCATCGGTAAATCAAAGAAGTAAAGAGGGTTTAAAGGTAAAAGTTAAATTTCTTGTAGAGCTGTCTGCCAGGCTTGATGAATAGCACTTTCTGACTCCACTATCTTTAGAACAGGAGATTGCCACTCTTTGAGCAGAACGAACCGAATGTGTTGATTGGTACGTTTCTTGTCAAATTTCATGTGATTCATCAAATCTTCTAAAGATAACTGATCTTTAGAAACTCTGTAACGGTATAATGATCGATATTTGAGAAGCTTATCCGGTTTTAAATCTGCACCCAGTTGATTGGAAAGATCGATAGCAGCCAACATTCCAAGGTAAACAGCTTCGCCGTGACTAATGGACTGATATCCGCAATCTTTTTCCAGTGCATGAGCAAACGTATGTCCGAAGTTTAAATAGGCTCGAATATTCCCTTCAAACTCATCTTTTTCAACAATGTCTGCTTTAATCTGAATGCAGTCTGCTATTAATTCTATGAGATTTTCATGTGAAATTGGGGATAAATCGTCTTCCAGGAAAAGCTGAGCCCGATCCAGAATATCAGCCCTCTCTATGGCACCGTATTTTAAAATTTCGCTAAGACCGTTGGTCCACTCATTTCTGGGCAGTGTTTTCAGAAAGCCAATGTCGGCCACTACTTTTTTAGGCTGATAAAACGCACCAATCAGATTTTTCCCTGTTGAGTGATTTACTCCCGTTTTCCCCCCGATTGAGCTGTCAACCATAGCCAGTACGGTAGTCGGTATATGAATTAAGGGAGCTCCCCGCAGGGCAGATGCAGCTGCAAAGCCGCCAACATCTCCGGTTACTCCACCGCCCATTACAAAAACCGGAGTATTTCGACGAACACCATTTTCCAGAAGGAATTCCACACAAGTAGTCCAGAAATCGATCGATTTACTTTGCTCACCTTCAGGCACAGACATCAGGTAAAACCTTTTACCGGTGGCTTCAAAAGCTTTGTCAATAATTTCTGAATGGTATTTTTCAACATTCTCATCAACAAGAAGAAAATTGATGTCTCCTTCAAATGAGTCTGAAATTTCTTTTACCTGTTCTTCAAAAATTCCTTCACCAACTACAGCATTGTAGGAATATGGAGAAGTATTAATCTGTATGTTTTTGCTCATAAATTTTCAATTTTTGAATCAGTTCTTCCAAAATATCATCAATGTTCCTGTTATTGCACTCTACACTGAAATGTGCTTGTTGATAAAATTTCAATCGATTTTTAAGCAAAGTCGAGATCCTTCGTTTTAACTCTTCATCATTAAGACTTGCAACCATTGGCCGGCCGGAGTTCTTGCTTATGCGATGATATAGAGTTTCGGGATTGCAATCTAAAAATACGAGCCAGCCATTGAGTTTAATGTGGTCTACAATCTGCTGATTTTGAAGTGTCCCTCCTCCAAGTGCAACAACTCCTTCTGCTGACTGCGAAAACCTGACAATCAGCTCTTTTTCAATTTCCCTGAAGTGATCTTCACCATTTTTTTTAAAAATTTCGGGAATGGATTGACCTTCTTTCTCCTCAATGAGGTTGTCCAGGTCGTGAAACGACACGGATAATTTCTGTGCAATATTTCTGCCGATTGTGGATTTGCCGGCCCCCATCATCCCACACAGGAACAGGGGTTGTGTTAAGAGATTGTCTTTCATTAAAAATCTTTTTGTGGGGTTACCATTTCTACATCTTCGCGCTGCACTCTAACGGCTCCTGTGGCCGAACCTTTCGGTTTGGTAACGTATTTTCGTTTTGTAACAATTACCGGGGCAAGTTTGCTTCCTTTCGCTTTCGAATGCCAGGCGGCAACGGCCGCAGCTTTTAAGATAACATGTTTAGGGGGCATCTCTTTTTGATTATTCATTCGAATCACCACATGAGATCCCGAAACACCCCGGGCATGAAGCCAAACATCTTCTTTATGGGCATCTGAGGTAAGCCTGTCGTTACTTTTAGCATTTTTCCCAATCCATACTTCATAGCCGTCTATTACAGTTCTCTTGTAGGGGAGTGACGTAACCTGTTTGGCTTTAGAGAGTACACCCAGGCGTTTCAGTTCATCTTCGTTCTCTTTATACCAATCGTCAAACTCATAAATTTTTTCAATTTCATTGAACGTCCGTATGACCGACTTCAGCTTTTTTGTCTCTTTCTTCAGTTTTTTGAGTCTGTTTTTTGACTCCTCAACACTTCTGATTGCTTTTGCTGATTTGTCGTAGTAGCGCTGAGCATTCTCCGCAATGCTCAGCTTTGGTTTAAGTGGAATGTCAATGGGTTCATTGTCATCATAAAAGTTTTGAACCGTGATGGATTCTGTACCCTGATCTATTTTTTCATGAGCATGAGACATCAAAAGGTGGCCATACTCTTCATATTTCTCAGCACGGTCCAGGCCTTTTTCAGCATTCTCCAGTTGCTCAATTGTCGATTCGTTCCGCTTTAACGTCTCTTCCAGCTTAGGTTTAAAAGTTTGAATACGTGTTGAAAGCCGTCGCTCACGGGATGTTTTATAATATGCAAAGCGAATTGCATCGTTTACACTGCTAAACGTTTCCATATTTTCAATGGGGAGCAAATCATTCGGAATAAGGCAGAGATTACCGTCGTTCAATATTCTGAACTCTGCTCTGTTCAGCATGGCAGTTACCAGTTGATCCGCAATCTTTTTTGCGGCCTCCATCGATTTTTCTTCTAAGCTATAATGAATAATAACCGGCTGAATCAAATGACGGGGAAACGCGGGGTAAAAATGAAGGATTGTCCGCTTTGCTGATAACTCCTTATTTGGAAATTCTTTCTCTTTTGGGGGGCGGGGTGTCGGCTCAGGTTTGCCGAGCAGTTCGTCACTTCCCTTAAAGGATTCGATAATTTTACCATCCTTTACTAAAAATAGATTTGGCTTATTACCAAAAGCCTGAAAAACAAGCTTTTCTCCGCTTTCAAATTTTAAAGAGAGAATTCGATCCTGTTCGGCCAGCTCGATCGTTAAAATTTTCTGATTTTTCAGGCTCCCGAAGAACTCGGTAACATTCGATTTTTTTGCCCCACGATATTTATCGGTAAAAATTGCCGTTTCAGATGGGTTTGAGCTAAATATCAGCCGGTCTGTGTTGTTGCCGGAACTAAAATATCCCTCCCAAACATCTTTGTGCGGAGAGTAACTGAAGTCAAATTTACGGCCTGTAAATTTGGGATTTAACTCCTTTGATAGATATATTAAAGCGTAAAAGTTATTCATTCGAGCGAGAGAAAAAGTTGACTAAACCTGAAAGAGTACGAATATGCAATATCCTATTTTTCAATCGGTAGTAAACAAAATAAATAGCCAGCTGAACAAGAGAAATATAAACGTCGAAAAATTCAAAACTTGGGAAGAATCCAAAATCAATGCTGCAGGTCTGGAAATCGTTATTGATTTAAAAGATTCGACAAATCATCTCAAGCAACTTGACATTAATTTCGACTGGGACAGCTTCCGTGAAGCCAATCTTGCAAATCAGCTAAACGGTACGGATAAACATCCAATGCTGAAAAAGAAACATCTCACTGAGGTGAATATTTCGCCATCGATAGATGTTGAACTGGTTTGGCATTTTGATGAACGAAAAAGCCAGCCAAATCAAACCAATGGAGACACCAACTATCGCATTGAAAAAGCGAGTGAGTGGATGGATCGTGTCAGTAAGGAAGTTAACGAACTTCTGATCAGCGACGATATCATTACACGGTGGCATCTCGAAATTGATGGAGATTCACACGGAAAATATCTCACTGCAATCAATCTGATTTCCTATTTTCAGTTTACTATGACGGATCTTGAAAGCCTGAACGAGGTGAATGAATTTGTAAGCCGGAAATTGACTCACCTACTGTATAAGGCTAACCGAATTATAAAAATTGCAGACAGAAGTGTATCCGTAATAGCTGCCTGAAATAAAAAAGGGCACTTCAATGAGTGCCCTGAAATTTCTACTGCAAGCAGGTCGCTTACTTTTTCTTCTTATGACGGTTTTTGCGTAGTCGCTTTTTCCGTTTGTGCTTAGCAATTTTTGCTCGTTTTCTTTTCTTTCCGCTTGGCATGAATAATCACCCGGTTGATTTAATTAAACTTCTTGTTCCAAGAGCGATATCAAATAACACCGCCATCTGTCTTAGTCGAACAAAATACAAAAACTTTTATTCAAATCTATAGCTTTGAACAGAAGAGTTTGCTCTCGCTTTCTTAACAAATAATCGGGACGGAACATTTCGATACAAAATTCGTTTTGCAAATGGGACGGTCGTAAACAGGGTGACTTATCAGATCGAAATTACTATATTCGCACCCACTAAAAATATGATAGTTAATAAATGCCAGACTTGATTAAAGTTGCAAAATTTGGTGGCACCAGCATGGCCGATTACGAAGCCATGAAACGCTGTGCCAATATTGTAAAATCGGACAGCGACAAAAAAGTTATTGTAGTTAGTGCTACTTCCGGCACTACAAATCTATTAATAACAATTGTTTCCTTAACAGAACTGCCTGAGAAGGAAAAGATAGTTGAACGGATTAGAGAAAAACATCTGGAAATTTGCAGCCATTTGGTTTATGGAGATCAAGCCAGACAAAAAATTGAACATCTGGTTAATGAGCTTGAGGAGAAAGTATTGTCATCCAAGCCTGCAACCCCACAATATAGCGATGAAGTACTCTCCTTTGGAGAACTTCTTTCATCATCAATTTTCACTTACGTGTTACGGGAATTAATTGGGGATAGGGCAGAATGGCTGGATGCACGAGATATCATTCAAACAGATCATAATCACGGATCGGCAGAACCGGATGTTGACCAAATTGAAAAAAATGCAGAAAACAGAATTCTACCTCATTTACAAGAGACCTGTTTTGTAACCCAGGGATTTATCGGGCGAACAAGAAGCGGAGTTACGACAACTTTGGGCAGGGGAGGCAGCGACTATTCTGCTGCACTTTTTGCAGAAGCTGTTAATGCAGATGTGCTGGAAATCTGGACTGATGTAACGGCTGTTTACACCACAGACCCCAGGATTGTAAAAAATGCCAAACCAATTACAGAAATCAGTTTTGATGAGGCAGCAGAACTTTCAGTATTTGGTGCGAAGGTGCTGCATCCGGCCACGATGGTTCCGGCTATTCGAAAAAATATCAGGGTTTATGTAGGTTCAAGTATAGAGCCGCACCTTCCCGGAACCTGGATCATGAAAAATACAAAAGAGAAACCACCGATCCGGGCAATCAGTTTGCGAAGAAATCAAACATTGCTAACAGTACATAGCCTGGATATGTTACACCGGCACGGTTTTCTGGCTCAACTGTTTCAGGTTCTTTCGAATCACAAAATAAGTGTAGACCTTGTTACAACAAGTGAGGTTAGTGTATCACTCACACTGGATACAAATGCAGGTACTTCCGGTATAGATTTTCTGCCTAAGAAAGCCATAAATGAACTAAAAACTTTCTGTGAGGTTGAAGTTGAGCAGAATCTGTCTCTGATTGCATTAATAGGGAATAACCTGCATACTACCTCCGGACTGAGCGGACCGGTTTTCAGCTCACTTGATGGAATTAATGTTCGACTAATATGTCATGGGGCCAGTTCTCACAACCTCTGCTTTTTAGTTGATCAGGACCGGGCAGAAGTAGTAGTTCAGAAGTTACACGAACGATTTATTTAATAAATTTATCATGAAAGTATCCGTAATAGGAACAGGTAAAACAGGAAGTGCGGTGGCGGAGCTGTTGGGCTCAAAAGCCGTCTGTTTTGACTCAAAAAGCAAGATTACTGCAAAAAAAATAAAACAAACAGACGTTGCTATTATATTTGTGCCCGGCGAGGCTGCAGATGAAGTGGTTGACGTTGTTCTGGAGTCCGGAATCCCGGCAGTGTGGGGCACCACTGGCTACGCTTGGCCTAAAGAGTTACCCGATAGGGTGAAAGAAAAAAATGCCAAATGGGTGATTGGCTCTAACTTTAGCCTTGGCATGAATCTGATTCGAAAAGCATTGAACATTTTAGGTAAAGGCGGTGACTTTTTGAAAGATCCCGAGTATCACATTCATGAAGTGCATCATGTTCACAAGAAAGATGCCCCAAGCGGTACGGCACTTTCCTGGCAAAAGTGGCTGGATCGTGATGCTTTAATTTCGTCTGACAGACAGGGAGATGTGAAAGGAGTACACAACTTGCATCTTAAGGCCCGGAATGAATCGATCTATCTCAAGCATGAGGCTCACAGCAGAAAACTATTTGCGGAAGGAGCTGTGTGGACTGCGGATTACCTGTTGAAAAACCCGCAAATTGAATCGGGAGTTTATCCATTTTCATCAATTTTTGATCAGGCATTTTCTAAACTATTATGATAAACACAACACTTTGGACAGCACTTATCACCCCAATGAAAGAATCGGGGGAAATTCACTATAATGATCTTGAAAAACTGATTAGAAGGCAGGAGACAGCCGGTAATGGAATCCTTTTAATTGGGAGTACCGGCGAAGGATTAGCTCTTCAGGATGATGAGAAGAAAGCGATTATCGACTTTGCCGAAAATTTAGACATTTCAGTACCTGTAATGGCCGGAGTTGGCGGTTTTCAAATTGGAAAACAGAAATCGTGGATTGAGTACTGTAACGATAAAGTGGATGCATTTCTGCTCGTTGCTCCTCTATATTCAAAACCAGGCCCTGTCGGACAAAAACGTTGGTTCCGGGAGCTGATGGATGTGGCTGAAAAACCATGCATGATTTATAATATTCCATCTCGCACCGGAGTAGAGATTCCTCCTCAGGTAATGAAAGACCTGTCAGGACATTCCAATTTTTGGTCAATAAAGGAGGCCAGCGGCAGTATAGAAGATTACCAGGAGTTTCGGGAAATGGTACCTCAAGCATCTATGTTTAGTGGAGATGATGCACTGATGCCATTCTTTGCAGCCGCCGGTTGCTCCGGTCTGGTATCTGTTTCTTCGAATGTATGGCCTGAAGAAACAGCTAAATATGTAGAGCTATGTTTGGAGGGGGAAACGGAATCATTATTTCCAGTATGGAAGCATGCTGTAGAAGCTATTTTCTCGGCACCAAACCCAATTCCGGCTAAAGTTCTGCTGCACCATAAAGGTGAGATTGAAAGTTCATCACTAAGGCAACCTCTTACTCCAAAAGAGATGAAAAGTTTGGATCAGCTTGAAGAGGCAGACAAAGAAATTAAAAACTGGTATAAAAAAATTAATAACTAATATGAATTGGGAAGAAATTTTAGATCAACTTGAAGAAGGGACAGTCAGAGCTGCCGAAAAGCATGGCGAAACCTGGAGTGCTAATATTGAAGTGAAAGAGGCGATTCTGTCTGCTTTCAAAGAAGGAGATAATGTAAACTACGGAGGCATTTACGACGGTTTTGTTGATAAACATAACATGCCGCCACGAATGTTTGAAGCTGAAGATGGAGTCCGGCTTGTTCCGGGAGGTTCATCTGTTCGCAGAGGGGCTTACGTTTCTAAAGGTGTTATAATTATGCCTCCTGCTTATGTAAATATAGGTGCATATGTTGATGAGGGCGCAATGATTGACAGTCATGCGCTTGTTGGGTCATGCGCTCAGATCGGAAAGAATGTTCACCTGTCTGCCGGCGTGCAAATCGGGGGTGTTCTCGAGCCCGTAGGATTAAGTCCCGTGGTAATTGAAGATGACTGCTTTATTGGGGCGGGCTCAGTAATTGTTGAAGGCATTTTGGTTAAAAAGGGAGCCGTGATTGCACCCGGTGTAATACTATCTAAATCAGTTCCCGTTTATGATTGTGTGAATGAGAAACTGCTTGGAAAAGGGGCACCAATTCCTGAAAACGCTGTTGTAATACCGGGTTCAAGACCAATTAAAAATAAGTGGGCTGTAGAGCAGGGATTGTCTGCTTACTGTCCTGTTATTATTAAATATAGGGATGAAGGTAGTGATGCCTCTTTGGAGCTGGAAAGCGCCCTGAGATAAAATTTTTTAAAGAAATTCTGTAAGGGAAGTAAAAAATTCTGTTCTTATAGATAGAACGTTAACAAAAAATGATTGACTAATTATGAGTTCATTAAATAAGGTGATGATAATCGGACGATTGGGAGCAGATCCTGATGTGAGATATACGCAATCCAACGCAGCTGTTGCGAATATGAGTGTGGCTACAACCGACAGGTATAAAGACAGAAACGGTGAACTTCAGGAGAAGACCGAATGGCATCGTGTAGTTGTTTGGAATCGGCTGGCTGAAATTTGTCAGCAGTACCTGAAAAAAGGATCCCTTGTATATTTTGAAGGGAAGCTGGAAACCCGCGAATGGGAAGATAAAGATGGCCAGAAGAGATACACTACAGAAGTGAAAGCGTTTAACATGCAGATGTTAGATAGCCGAGGCGACCAGGGCGGCGGAAGTGCTCCGCAAAATTCAGGTGGAAGCAAGCCGGCTAAAGCATCAGTGGATCTGGATGAGTCATTTGATGACATGGATGATGATCTGCCGTTTTAATTACGGTCAGGTTAATTGATCCATTATTTCGTATTTTCAGGGTGATGATCTTTTGATCATCACCTTTTTTTATTCATATTGTTTTTTATTGAAATCAACTAATCACTAATTAAGTACTTTTTTTGGAAGCGATCGACGAACCTCCCGGTCATCCGGTGCAATTTATTTCCAATCAGATTTTACTTAATGCAGGGCCACAATTGGAGTATCTGAACTTTACTGAAATTTCGATCGAGTTTACCCTGATGCTTGCAGGGCTACTACTCAGTGCTCTTTATTCCGGTTCTGAAGTCGCATTTTTCTCACTTGTCAATCAGATTGATCAGTTAAAAGCTGATGGTGAACATGGGGCGAAGGATTCCAAGATTTTAAAGATGTTGCAGAAGCCACGCCGGCTTCTGGCTACCATACTCATTGGCAATACATTTGCTAATATTGTCAGTTCTGTTTTGGCAGCTGTAATGACAGGAAAAATTGCTGCCTACTACGGCTTTTCTGAGGTGATTGTCTACACCGTGGAGATTATAGTTCTGACATTTATGATTTTGATTCTAAGTGAGATCACTCCCAAAGTTATTGCAATTAACAACCCAATGAGAGTGAGTCGCAGAATGGTTGGTTTTATTTACGCTCACTTTATTCTTTTCACACCGGTTTCAAAAATTATTGCAGAGAGTACTATGAGCCTGGAGAAAACCCTGCCAAAGCCTAATAATAAAATGACAGCTCAGGATTTAAAAACGATGGCTGAGATGAGCGAGCAGGAGGGGTCATTGAAAGGGGATGAGCGTGAAATTATTGAGAATGTGATTGAGTTTGGAAATATCACCGTTCGAGAAATCATGACATCCCGCGTTAATATTGTTGCTGTTCTGGTAAATGCAACACTGGAAGAGGTGATTCAGCTTATCCAGGAGAAGGGGTTGTCTCGTATGCCGCTTTTTGAAAATGATCTGGACAATATTTCCGGTGTTATTTACTCTAAAGATGTACTCCCGTACATCAATTCGGATATGGGTGAAAAGTTAATCAACTGGAAAACTATAGCACGTAAAGCTCTTTTTATACCGGCCACAAAAAAGCTTGACGATCTGTTGAGAGATTTTCAGCATGAAAAGACACACATTGCAATTGTAGTTGATGAATATGGCGGAACGGAAGGCCTCGTCACACTGGATGATATACTTGAAGAGATTGTTGGAGATATCGGTGATGAGTATGACGACCAGGAAGAGAAACTCTATACTAAGTTCAAAAATGGTGTCTACATTTTTGATGCCAAAATTGACCTTGATGATCTGGATGAAATTTTAGATACATCTATCTCCTCTGACGATGATGAATTTGAAACATTGGGCGGATTGGTCTATCACCTAACAGAGCGAATACCCAATGTGGGAGAACGTATGATCTATAAAAATCTGGAAATGACGGTTCATTCGGTCAAGAATAACAGAGTAAAAAAACTCCGGGTTAAACAGATGCCAATCGAAAAATCTAAGAAAGAAGTATAAACGAAATACCCATTGAACACTTCTATCACCAAACCACCGGTTCAAGAAAATATAAATCTGTCTCCTTATAACACGCTTAGAGTAGAGGCTAAGGCGGATCAGTTTATTACTATTTCTGAACCATCACAGCTTTTAGCGATATATAACAAGGATTTTTTTAAAAAATACTCTCCGGTTATTTTAGGTGGTGGCAGCAATGTGCTGATAAAGTCAGATCTAAAACAGCCGGTGCTTAAAATCTCCATTCCAGGTATTGAAATCATTCATGAGAGAGATAAAGAGATTTTAATCAAGTCAGGTGCCGGTGTTACCTGGCATGATTTTGTGTCATTTTGCGTTGAAAAAGGCTTTGGCGGTATCGAGAATCTCGCGCTGATTCCGGGAACTGTAGGCGCTGCTCCAATTCAGAATATTGGCGCATATGGTGTAGAGTTGAAAGATACATTCCACAGTTTAAAGGCTTTTCTTCCCGAAACGGGGGAGGAGCGTGTTTTTTCAATCAATGAGTGTGATTTTGGCTACCGCGACAGCATTTTTAAAAAAAGCCTGAAGGGGAAGGTGATCATAACTGAGGTAACCCTCCGGCTGCAAAAACCACCTCACACCATAGAAGATTCATATTACGCGCTCCAAGAATATTTCCAGTCTAATGGCATAAAAAGCCCAACGATTAAGGATGTATTCAATGCTGTAGTTGAGATCCGGGAATCGAAGCTGCCAAATCCTGAACTGATCGGCAATGCCGGAAGCTTTTTTAAAAACCCAATCGTTGAGGTCTCAGTCTACCAAAAACTGAAACAGCAGTACCCATCAATCCCATCGTTTGAAGCAGGTGCCGGTAAAATAAAAATTCCTGCTGGCTGGCTGATTGAACAGGCCGGGTGGAAAGGAAAAAAAGTCGGGAATGTGGGGACTTACAAAAACCAGGCTCTGGTGTTGGTAAATCATGGAGGTGCTACAGGAGAAGAGATCTATGAGCATGCCATGAAAATACGTGAATCGGTGAAAGAGAAGTTTGGCGTGGAGCTGGATCCGGAAGTTAACGTAATCTCATGATGGCTAAAGAGAAAGAGATCAACGATTCACTTTTTCTGAAAGCTATTTCATGCCCGCTAAAATTATATCACAAAAGTAAAAGCAGCAGCACGCGCTCACCATATTTGCCATTCAAGCAGCGTAACAAGCTTCAGCTCAGAAATGCTGTTTCTTATCAATTCTCAAACCTGAAATTTACATCAGACTCTGTTTCGGTGGCAGAAAAAGAGACAAAAACATGGTTGAAGGAGTCGAATGTTGTGATTTGTGGGGCCGTAATTCGTTATGGTAACTTTGCGTCAAGAATACCGATTCTGGTAAAAGAGGGTGAGCATTTTACAATTGTACAGGTTCATGGAAAACTTAAAAAACGGATTCATGATGGAGTCGTATCCATACCTGTGCTCAGTAAAACAACTAACGGCTATTTGGTAAAAGCTGCATACCGAATGGAGATATTAAAGCGTGCTCTGGAAAGCTCAAAAATCAGTGTTGAGCTATACTTTCCTGACAAGCGATACAATGCTTCGATGGATGGGGTGATGCAGGTGATCTCGGAGATTGCGGCGGATCGTGTACCGAAGAAAATCCAAAATGAATTTGAGTCTCTTTTTACAAAAATGGAGGCAACAGATGCCACACTTCATGTGAGCGGGAGATTGCCTGAATCTGTTGCGCACCCGTTTTATGCCAAAAGAAGTGTGAATGATGTTTTAGCTGATCTCGAAAATGAATCGATAGATGATATAGGTCGCTTTGGAGTTGAAATTCATCAGGGCTGCAGTAATTGTGAATTTAGAAAACCTGATAAGAATGGCGTTAAGAACTGTTGGAATAAGCACTTTTCCGGTCATTTAAAAGCCTACCCTGAAAAGCATGTGTTTGAACTGATTGGTCACGGGAATAATGAGCTTATTGAAAACAAGATCTACTACCAGGAAGATTACCCGTCAAAGGCAGGTTTACAGAGTTTTGAAGAAGTCAGGAAAAAGAATCCATCCGCAATAACAATTCAACAGCGTAGAGAGCTTCAAATTTTAAAAGCTAAACAACAGTTTATACCCGACGTTTGGATTAAGCAGCAAAAACTTTCGCTAGGCAGTCTCAGATTTCCGCTTCACTTTATCGACTTTGAGGCGGCAATGTATGCACTGCCCATGCACCGGAATGGCGGCCCCTATCATCCGGTCTATTTTCAATTCTCGTGCCATACGTTATATGAAAACGGGGAGATTTCACATCATGAATGGCTTGATGACAAGGAAAGTGGCGGGTATCCGCATGTGGAGTTTGTGCAACGTCTAGCAGAGATTGAGAATATTTTTGAAGGGAACCTGATACAGTACTCGCCGTTTGAATCACAGGCACTGCGATATTTACTGCAAGAGATGAACCAAAACTCGATGCTTTACGAAAATGAAATCCGGGATCTGAAAAACATGCTCTATGTTGATGGAAATACAAACGAACATAGGATATTTGATTTGAGCAAATCAGTCCGCGAAGGATACTATAATCGGTATATGAGTGGAAGTATTGGATTAAAGCAGGTTCTGAACAGTATTTTTCTGTTAATGAATCATTTAAAAGAACCTGTAAAAGGTGAGGCAAAAATCTATGACAGGATCGTAAACTTTAAAAATATGTTTAAAAATGCCTCCGGCTCGAATCCCTATGGCCAATTGCAGGATCCTGATTACAGTGTAGATGATGGCGAGTCTGCCATGAATGCTTATATATCCCTGAAAAGCGGGCTCTTGTCATCTGAAGAGAAGGAAATTATTCCAACTCTTTTAAGAAGATACTGTGCGATGGATTCTTACGCTTTATTCATAATTTATAGCCACTTGAAAAACTTAACATCACATGAAGGAAGATCAGGGAATGTGATCGTAGATCGATAATTTTTGATGAACTAATTCTAAGAAAGGTGAACGCCATGAAACGATTGTATACACATTTAATCCTGCTGGTTGCTGCATTTGTATTTGCGTCATCATGCGTGGTACAGCAAAACCCGATATCCGGAAATAAAAGAGCTTTCGCCTACTCTTGGCAGCAAGAGGTTCAAATTGGTCAGGAAGTTGATCAGGAAATTGTTGCGCAGTATGGTCTTTATGATGATGAACGCCTGGATGAATATGTTGTCAATTTAGGTGAGGAGCTTCTTGAAGTTAGTCACATGAGAAGAGATGGAGCTGCGGATATGTTTAAAAATACGGAGTTCACATTTCGAGTGCTGGACAGTCCTGTTGTTAACGCTTTTGCCTTGCCGGGTGGATATGTATACGTAACCAGAGGGTTGATGGCACATCTGAATAACGAAGCACAGCTTGCTGTTGTGGTAGGGCATGAAATTGGCCACGTAGCAGGCAGGCACGCCTCGCAGAGGGCTTTAACTCAAACCCTTGGTCAGGTTGCTGTGATAGGCGGGTCTATTCTGGGACAAGAACTTTTGGGACTGCCCGGGGAGTCTCTGTTGAATTTAAGCAGTCAGGCTGCGCAGTTATTGTTTATGAGCTATAGTCGCGATCACGAAAGAGAGTCGGACCGGCTCGGTGTAGAGTATTCGGCTAAGAAAAATTACGTAGCGGCTGAGGGGGCTGAATTTTTTACAAGCCTGCGAAGGATATCTGAAAAAGCCGGGCAGAGTATACCCAATATGTTGTCAACTCACCCAAACCCGGGCGAGCGTGAGCAGACTATTCCCCGGTTGGCCAATGAGTGGAGGGAACAGGGCTATGAGCAAACTATATACGGAACCGAGCGGTATATGCAGATGCTCAATGGAATGGTTTTCGGTGACAACCCGAGAAACGGATATGTTACCGATGGGCGATTTGTACACCCGGATCTGGAGTTCTACTATCCTGTTCCTCAACAGTGGAGAGTGATCAATCAGCCTTCTCAGGTTGTATTGGTAAAAGGCGAGGGAGATGCAGTGATGATTATGAGAATTGATTCCCAAAACTCAACAGCTGCGGAGTCGATCACGCAGTTTGTGAATCAGGAAGGATTTACGCTCAGGGAAAGGGGAGAGACTCAGAGCGCAAGTCGCTGGACGGCTCATCAGGCAGAAGGTACAATTCAGCAGGAGAATAGTCGGCTCGGTGTTCATGTATATGCAGTTGAGTTTCAAAACAGGGTTTACAGATTTATTAATTACAGTCTTGAATCTACATTTGAGAACCACGTTGGTGATTTCAGAGCGGTGACATCATCATTTGACCGACTGACAGATGAGTCGATACTCAATATTCAACCGGTTCGCCTTCAGATTGTAGAGGCTGATCAAAGAAAAACTTTCAGGCAATACCTTCCGGATCAGCTTCCAATGGATCTGGAGCATGAAGATATTGCCATTATCAACCAGGTTAACCTGGATACAACAATTCAACCCGGAACCCTACTTAAAATACCAGTTCAGTAAATATTTGTTATGATTGAAAGATATTCCAGAAAGGAGATGTCCGACATCTGGTCGGAGCAAAACCATTTTCAGGCGTGGTTAGAAGTTGAGCTTGCAGCATGCAGAGCTTGGAGTAAAATTGGAAAAATACCGTCTGAAGATGTAGACAAACTCTACGAAAAGGCTTCGTTTGATGTAGAGCGCATCAAAGAGATTGAAAAGCAAACCCGCCACGATGTGGTTGCGTTTACGCGAACCGTTTCAGAATCTCTCGGGGACGAAAAAAAATGGGTTCACTACGGGTTAACCTCCACGGATGTTGTGGATACCGCAAACGGCTACCGGCTTAAACAGGCCAATGCGTTGATCAGCGAAGGACTGGATCGATTTGTGAAAGCACTGGCTGAAAAAGCGCATGAGCACAAAATGACGGTGATGATGGGCCGGACTCACGGAGTACATGCCGAACCAACAACCTTTGGATTGAAATGCGCACTCTGGTACGCAGAAATGCAGCGAAATATTGATCGGTTTGAGCGTGCGGCCAAAGATGTGGAGTTTGGAAAAATTTCCGGCGCTGTGGGTACATTCGCGCATATTCCGCCGGAAGTTGAAAAATATACCTGCGAGATTCTCGGAATCTCTCCGGCACCGGTTTCTACGCAAACCCTTCAGCGCGACCGGCACGCATACTACATGGCAACTCTTGCTGTTATTGGTGGAACACTGGAGAAGATCGCCGTTGAGATTCGCCATTTGCAGAGAACAGAGCTTCGCGAAGCTGAGGAGTTTTTCAGAAAGGGACAGAAAGGCTCATCGGCAATGCCGCACAAACGCAATCCTGTCAGTTCAGAAAATATCACCGGATGTGCTCGTGTACTTCGGGGGTATATGATCTCCGCTTATGAGAATATGCCTCTCTGGCACGAGCGGGATATCTCACACTCTTCTGTTGAGCGCATCATTCTGCCGGATGCCACCATTCTGCTGGATTATATGCTCCACAGATTTTCGGGTGTAATTGAAAACCTGATGGTTTATCCTGAAAACATGCTGGAGAACATGCAGAAAACTCACGGGCTGGTCTTTTCGCAGCGGCTTCTGCTCATGCTGATAGACAAAGGACTGAATCGTGAAATTGCCTATGACACCGTTCAGCCATTGGCAATGAAAGCGTGGGAGGAGAAGCGAGATTTTAAAGAGCTGGTTAAAGCGGATGAAACCATCCGGGAAAACCTTTCTGTGGAGGAGATAGAAGCTGCTTTTGATCTGGCTCACCACACCCGCCGAGTGGATGAGATTTTCTCAAGAGCCGGGCTTTAAAAAAAAGTTGAAATAAGGGTGACACAAAGATGTCACCCTGTTGTTTTAAGTTGTGTGTAAATCATAATTAAACCACACAACAGCCATGCAAGCAGCAATTAAGAAAACAAAAATAACTCCGCAAAAAGCAGTACTGAAATCGATATTCCACAAAGCAGAAGCTGAGTATCGGGAAATTGAAGAGATGTTCGCCTTGTTAGGATGGTCTGATCTTCCGGGAGAAATGAAGCTGGTAATCGAGGAAGATGTAAAAGGCTATGTTGATGAACTAAAAGGTCAGTACTGCACAAGCTCCGAGTGGGTTCAGCGGAGAAGAGAGAGTGTAGATTTTTGGGTTAACAGTTACCTGGATGGAATCTGTGACAAAAACACGGCAATCGATTCACTTAGAATTAAAAAGCTTTGAGGTTCTTATTGGTCAGAGGTTAGGGGTAGATATGTTTTCGTGGAATTTGGGTAAAGAAGTTCATTAGGATTTCTTATCTTTACCAAAATGTAAACAAAGCGAAATCTATTCCATGAATAACTCCTCTCCCTTCTCAAAGATAACCCGTCAGGGACTAACCTACGACGATGTTTTGTTGGTTCCCAATCACTCAAAAGTACTTCCCCGAGAAGTAGATATATCCGTTCAGCTAACCCCTTCCCTCAGGTTAAATACACCAATATTTAGTGCGGCCATGGATACAGTATCAGAGTATCGGATGGCCATTGCGCTTGCAAGAGAGGGAGGAATTGCCATGCTCCATAAAAATATGTCAATTGAGGACCAGGCCGAGCAGGTGCGTTTGGTTAAGCGCAGTGAAAGCGGCATGATCGTGGATCCGGTAACTCTTCCGGCTGAAGCAACAGTTAAAGATGCGCGTGCATTAATGAGAAAGCATAAAATTGGTGGAATTCCGATAGTTGAGTCAAATAACTTACTTGTAGGAATAGTTACTAATCGTGATTTACGCTTCGAGCATTATGTAGATAAAAAGCTGGGTGAAATTATGACCAGCGAAAATCTTGTAACAGCCAAGCAGGGAACTACTCTTGATGAGGCAGAGCAGATACTTCAGGAGTATAAAGTGGAGAAGCTGCCAATCGTAGATAGTGATAATATCCTGGTCGGTTTGATTACGTTTAAAGACATCGAAAAGAAAATGAACTTCCCTAATGCGTGTAAGGACGATATGGGAAGATTGCGTGTAGGTGCTGCTGTTGGGGTTACCCCGGATACTATGGATCGCATAGATGCTCTGGTTGAGTCAGGCGTAGATATTGTAACCGTTGATACAGCTCACGGGCACTCAGAGGGTGTTTTGAGTACGGTAAGGAATATTAAAAACAAGTATAAAGATCTGAACGTGGTTGGAGGTAACATTGCAACAAGATCTGCTGCGGAAGCACTGGTAGAGGCCGGTGCGGATGTGGTTAAAGTAGGTGTGGGACCGGGGTCAATTTGCACAACGCGGGTAGTAACCGGAGTTGGAGTACCTCAGCTATCGGCAATCATGGAAATTGCTGAGTTTACATCAAAAAATAATATTGGGTTGATTGCGGACGGTGGTATCAAGCAAACCGGTGATATACCTAAAGCCCTTGCCGGCGGAGCAGATGCCGTTATGATGGGTTCTATGTTTGCCGGTGTGGATGAAAGCCCCGGCGAAACCATAATTTATGAGTCTAGAAAGTATAAATCATACAGAGGCATGGGCAGTATAAGTGCCATGAGGAAGGGTTCAAAAGACAGGTACTTCCAGGATGTGGAAGACGATCTGAAACTGGTGCCTGAAGGGATCGAAGGCCGGGTGCCGTACAAAGGTTACCTCAGTGAGGTGGTTCATCAGATGGTAGGAGGAGTGCGGGCTGCAATGGGTTACGTGGGCGCTTCGACGATTGAGGAACTAAAAGAAGCTGAATTTGTACAAATTTCGGCTGCCAGCTATAAAGAAAGTCATCCACACACTGTTCAGATAACAAAGGAAGCACCTAACTATTCGGTATCCTGATCGAAAGTTCAATACTTAACTATTAACTGTAACACTCATGTGGGAATTTATTAAACGAATTTTTTCGGAACGTGAGGGAGATGTTACAGTAGTAGTATTGGATGAACACGATCCCGATGGTTCCAGCTCGTTTAAACTAAGAGCAGTGGACATTATTAAAATGGTGGTTTTTGTGATCGTACTATCGGTCTTATTTACAACAATCCTATTTTTTGCCACACCAATTGGGTCTCTTTATCAGTTTAAAGAAGACTATGCTTTGAGGCAGAATGTGATTGAAATCTCAGAGCGGGTCATGTCACTGCAGGATTCTCTTATGGCAAGAGATCGGCAGCTTAATGATATGAAAGAGGTGCTGAGAACGGCCGCTGATACGGTATTAGCCGTAGATCAAACAGCTGATATGTTGATTTCTGATGACTATTATCCAACTGGTGGTGCTTCTCCAAACGTTCGAACGTTTGAGATGCTTTCACAAAATGAAATTATTTTCTCCGGTTCACTGAACGAGATACCGGATTTTCCGTCTGATTTTCCGGTTGAAGGGCGTTTGAGTCAGGGATATAGTGCCGAAAATGGACATTTTGGAATAGATATTGCCGCGCGTCCCGGTACAATTTTTAAAGCAATAGCAGACGGCACCGTAATGAATGCGGGGTGGACGATTAATTATGGATATGTTATCTACCTTCAGCATTCAGGTGGTGTGGTAAGTGTTTATAAGCATGGTGCAAAGCTTGCTAGATCGAAAGGTGATTTTGTTTTGAAGGGTGATATTTTAGGTGAGATTGGAGATCGTGGCGTTTTAAGCACCGGATCTCATCTGCATCTTGAAATTTGGAAAAATGGAGTGCCTCAAAATCCTTTAATGTATCTTAACAACTGAGACTAAACTTTATGTTTAATAACAAAAACAATAAAACCGTGAGCAAGACAACAAATACACAATCTCCGACACTAAATATGATAAGCGAGGGAACTACTCTTGAGGGTACTCTTAACTCGCAAAACGATATTCGTATCGCAGGAAAATTGAAAGGAGAGGGAATAACTAAGGGGAAGTTGATTGTTACCTCATCCGGAGTAGTTCAGGGAGATGTTAAAGTAGCTGATGCCGATATAGCCGGGAAAATTGAAGGAACTATTCGGGTCTCCAATAAACTTAATTTACGCGATTCGGCTGTAATTGACGGTGATATATACACAAAAACACTTTTGGTGGAAGAGGGTGCGCAGATAAACGGTGCCTGCAGAATGGGTAGCGATTCTGCCATGCTTGATAAATCAAAAGATTCTGAATATGCAAAAGAATCTTCCGTTAAAAAAGAAGAGAAAAAATAATTGATCAATAGCCCTCGGTTTAAAAAATATCTTCCCTATCTGTCTTTAGGTACAGAGATAGCGGTGGTATTTTCGGTGCCGATTTTAATTGGGTACTGGATCGACCGGAAATATGAAGTATATCCCTGGGGTATATTGGCCGGTATCTTTTTAGGGGTGATTCTAATGATCAATATCTTTGTAAAAGTGATTCGGGATACCAGTAAAAATTGAAGTTTTGAGCAACGTCTTTGATTCATCATTTGAAAAAAAACTTGTAAAAACAGCACTGCTGTTTGCCACCCTGTTTTTTATAATTGGATTTTTTTTGCCGGGTAAAGCAACTACAGGGTTTTTGGCGGGGTATTCTGTTGGTTTTGTTACAGTTATACTTCACCTTAGCATGTCTCTTTTCACCCATAAGAGCTCTCTCAGTAAAAAATTCATGAAGCGTTATTACTACGGATTTTTTGTCAGGTTAGCAGTAGTGAGTGTTTTATTTGTTCTAATATTAATTCTGACAGAAATTGATGAATTGAGCTTTACTGTTAGTTTTATAATTTCGTATATTCTGAATTCTGTAATCGAAGTGATATTTTTAAACCAAAAACTCTCTGACTAGCCGGGTAAAACGTTAAAATCTAACATGAGTCGATACTTGCGTCGTTTATCCATCACTATTCTTTTATTGTTTGCTATTAACCCCCATGTTCTGGCTTCTGATGTTGAAGAGAGCTCTGATGGATCGTTGGATGTGGTTGGTAAGGCATTGAATCACGACTATATTGAAGTGCCGGGGGCTAAGATCTATTTGCCCAGAATTCTGCTTGTTGATGGAAGTTGGTATTTTTACGCTAACACAAAGTCTGCAGTTGAGTCCGGTGAATTTATGCAGCTCGAAGAGGCGGGTCTTGTGCGATCCGATGGGGCTGAGATTACACTGGATATGTCGATCACCTCTCACTTGATCTTTGTTTGGTTTGGTATAGTCTTGTCACTTTTGATTACTTTATGGGCATCTTCCAAGTATAAAAGAGGTATTGGAGGGGAGACTGAGCCAAGGGGGGGCTGGCATAATGTATTTGAAGTGATATTTGTATTTATACGTGATCAGGTTGCTAAAGAGTTTATTCCTGAAAATAAATACAAAAGGTATGTTCCGTATCTGTTCTCTATTTTTATGGCCATTACCTTCTTGAATCTTTTTGGGCTATTGCCTTGGGGAGCTGCTGCAACGGCTAATTTAACTGTAACTGCAACGTTGGCGGCAATAACATTTTTTATAACTCAGTTTAGTGGAACAAAAGATCACTGGCAGCATGTTTTTGCTTTTCCCGGTGTGCCAAAATGGGCGCTTATTATTCTTACCCCGGTAGAGATTCTGGGGTTGTTTACCAAGCCTTTTGCGCTTGCCATACGTCTTTTTGCAAATATGCTGGCCGGCAAAATCATGATTGTAAGTATCCTTGGACTGATTTTTATATTTACTGATCTTTTTGGGGCGGCAATTGGCGTTAGTTCCAGTATCTTTTGGGTGCTGTTAACCGCAGCGCTCTACTTTTTGAAAGCGTTAGTCGCTCTCATTCAAGCATATGTCTTTACTCTTCTTTCAGCCGTATTTATTGGTATGGCTACAGAGGAGCATCATCATGAACACGATACGTCAGTTGCACACGCAAAAGGCGTAGAAATAAATCAATAATAACTACTAAAAACATCAAATAATTATGAGTTTTATAGCTGCAGGCTTTGGAGCCGGAATCATTGCACTTGCTGCCGCATTCGGTATCGGTATGATTGGTAAAAGTGCCACAGAAAGTATCGCAAGACAACCAGAAGCTGCTGATGATATCCGCGGTGCTATGCTTCTTACATCCGTATTTATTGAGGGTGTTGCCCTGATTGGTGCGATTGTTTGTATTCTGCTTGCTCTCGGTGTTGGTCAATAATTTATAAATAACCATCACTATGCACTATTTCTTAGCGGGTGGGGGAGGACTCCTTTCATTTGATACAGGATTTGCCATTTGGGTGTTAATCTCAACAGTGGTATTTCTGGTGTTAATGCAAAAATTCTTGGTTCCCCCCATCATGAAAGCACTCGATGAGCGGGAGACCCGAATTAAGGATTCTCTGGAATCTGCTGAGAAAGCAATTGCCAGGGCTGAACAGATATCGAAAGATAACGAGAAAGCTCTGAAAGAGGCTGAAATACAGGCCCAGAAAATTCGAAAAGAGGCAATTGAAGACGCAGAATTATTACGTTCTGAAAAGATCGAGAAAACAAGAAAAGAAGCGGATAAATTAATTCAGGATGCACGAACTGCTATTGAGCAGGAGAAGAAAAGTGCAATGCTTGAATTGAGAAAAGAAGTCTCTTCTCTGGCTATCGAAGCTGCCTCTATGATTATAGAAGCAGAACTCGATCAAAAGAAGAACAAGAAGCTGGTAGAATCATTCCTCAATGATCTCAACAAGAAAAATTAACCGATGACATCTAAAGCGGCAAAGCGCTATGCCAGGGCACTACTTGATCTTGGCATTGAATCAAATAAGCTCGATGAAATAAAAGAAGACATGATTCTTCTCGATCAAACGATTGAAGAATCACGTGATTTGAAATTATTTCTCAGAAGCCCATTGATAAAAAAATCTATTAAAGAAAGTGCGCTGAAAGAGATATTTAAAGGCAAAATTCAACAAGTTACGATGAACTTGATTGATCTTCTGGTGGAAAAAAACCGGGAGAAATTGCTTCACGATATTACTCTTTCATATATCTCGCTTTATAAAATACATCACGGTATTATTGATGTTGAGGTTTATACAGCATATGAGCTGGATGAGAAAGAAGTGAAAAAACTTACCGGCATTTTAGAGTCGTATACCGGGAAAAAAGTTCAAATGGATTTATTAGTTCGAGAAGAACTTTTAGGTGGACTAACAGTCCGGATCGATGATACAATTATTAACGGTTCGGTGAAGCACAAATTAAGTCAGCTGGAAAAATCTTTTACAGCAGCATCAGTAGAATAAAAAATTATTTAGGATAACAAATGAGTCAAGTCAAACCTGACGAAGTTTCGGCTATTTTAAAAAAACAACTCACAGGTTTCAGTAATGACACTGACACTTACGATGTAGGTACTGTACTTGAGGTTGGCGATGGTATTGCCCGCGCTTATGGCCTCTCTAAAATACAGGCCGGTGAATTGGTGGAGTTACCGGATTCAAAAGACAGAGATGGAAATCCTGTTCGGGGAATGGTACTGAACCTTGAGGAAGATAACGTAGGTATCGTTCTTTTTGGAGCATCTGATTCTGTTGAAGAGGGCCACACCGTAAAGAGAACAAAGAAAATTGCTTCTCTTTCAGTTGGTGAAGGACTTTTAGGACGGGTAATCGATCCGCTGGGTCGTCCTCTTGATGGAAACGGTTCCATTGCAGGAGAAACCATTGATCTTCCGCTGGAAAGAAAAGCCCCCGGTGTTATTTATCGGGAACCGGTTACCGAACCTCTCCAAACCGGTATCAAGCCGATTGACTCACTGATACCCATTGGCCGCGGTCAGCGTGAATTGATTATTGGTGACAGACAGACCGGTAAAACAGCGATTGCTTTAGATACGATCATCAATCAAAAGCATACTCAGGATACAGATAATCCGGTATTTTGTATTTATGTTGCTGTTGGTCAAAAAGGCTCAACTGTTGCTTCCATTGTAAATACACTTAAAGAGCACGGTGCACTCGATTATACAGTTGTTGTATCTGCACCGGCTAGTTCTTCAGCTCCAATGCGTTACATTGCTCCCTTTGCCGGTGCGGCTATCGGAGAATATTTCCGTGATACGGGTCGTCATGCACTTGTTATTTATGATGATCTTTCAAAACAGGCCGTAGCTTATCGTGAACTTTCCCTTCTGCTGAGAAGGCCTCCCGGACGTGAAGCGTATCCGGGTGATGTGTTTTACCTGCATAGCCGTTTACTAGAACGTGCAGCCAAGATTATTAATAATGACGACGTTGCCGGTTTGATGAACAACGTTCCGGAAGAACTGAAGCCTAAATTAAAAGGCGGTGGTTCATTAACGGCACTTCCTGTTATTGAAACACAAGCAGGTGACGTATCTGCTTATATTCCAACAAACGTAATTTCAATTACTGACGGTCAGATCTTCCTGGATACAGACCTGTTTAACTCCGGTGTGCGTCCGGCTATTGACGTGGGTATTTCCGTATCTCGTGTGGGTGGTTCTGCTCAGGTTAAATCGATGAAGAAACTGTCGGGTACACTTAAGCTTGATCTGGCTCAGTATCGTGAGCTTGAAGCTTTTGCCAAGTTTGGATCAGATTTGGATGCAGCGACGCAAAAACAACTTAAGAGAGGTGAGCGTACCGTTGAGCTGATGAAGCAGGGTGAGTACAAGCCTCTGCCTGTTGAACAGCAAATTGTACTGCTTAAAGTGAACAGTGAAGGATTGTTTGAGAAACTTGCTGTAAATCAAATTAGAAAATTTGAGAAGATGTTCCTTGAAACCATGGGAGCTAAATATTCAGCTCAAATGAAAAATCTGGCCGATACCGGTGTGTTGGACGATACATTCGGTGGCGAAGTATTAGCTACAGCAGAGAGTACAATAGATCAACTTTTAGCAGTTTCTGAGGATTAAAAGATGGCTAATCTGCGCGATATACGAAATAGAATTTCTTCTATTGAGAATACTCAGCAAATTACCAAAGCCATGAAGATGGTTGCGGCAGCGAAGTTGAGGAAAGCTCAACAGCGTATTATCTCTACCAGGCCTTACGCTCAAAAAATGCGTGAGGTCGTATCCAGACTTATATCCGGAGCAGATAGCAGTAATCCTATACTCAGAAAACCGGACGAAGTTGATAAGATCTTAATGATTGTGATTGGTTCCGATCGTGGTCTTTGTGGGGGATTCAATAACAATCTCTTTAAACTGGTTGAACAGGATATTTCCAGTAAATATTCTGAATATCATGAGAACGGAAAACTTGAATTAATAACGGTTGGCCGCAAAGCCGACGGTTACTTCAAAAAGAGAAATTACAACGTTGTTGATACTCATGTTGGTTTTTTCGATGATCTGAACTACGAAAAAACATCATCCATCATGATAGAAGCTACGGAAAAGTTCATGGATGGCCGTTACGACAAAGTTTTGGTTGCCTTTAATGAGTTTAAGTCTGTACTTTCTCAAAATCGTTTGGTTGATGAAGTTTTGCCATTAGAAACGGATCAGTTTGAAGAAGAAAATTCTTCAAATCTGAATGAAATTGATTATATTTACGAGCCTGATGGCGCAACGATTCTTAATGAATTATTGCCTGTTCATTTGAATATGCAGCTGTGGAGAGCAGTCTTAGAATCTAATGCATCTGAACAAGGTGCACGAATGGCTGCAATGGATAATGCTACAGAAAATGCTAAAGAGCTTAAAGATGAGCTTAAACTGAAATACAATCAGGCTCGTCAAAGTGCAATTACGACCGAAATTTCCGAGATTGTTTCCGGTGCTGCGGCACTTGAAGATGCATAAACGGAGGGATGGCAGAGTGGTCGAATGCGGCGGTCTTGAAAACCGTTGAGGCGCAAGTCTCCGGGGGTTCGAATCCCTCTCCCTCCGCTTTTATTTCAAGCCTCTTTAATTAAGTTTAAAGAGGCTTTTTTTATTTAGATTTTATACTGTAGAAATGAATTGTATTTCAAAGTAAATAAAGAACTAGTTTATCCGTTTAGGTCAAAAATCACACAAAGAATAATTGTACAGTGAGTCGAATACTTTTTATTGTTACGTTTTGGATTCTAATTCATACTTCTGCATTTGCACAAGACACGCTAAAGGTAAATTTATCTGAATTTATTTCTATCGGTTTGGAAAGATCAGGCCAGGTAGCTTATGAAAGACATTCTGTAGATCTTTCAGCAAATCGGGTAGATCAGGCCAGAAACCAGAGAGTTCTTCCCCGAATTGAATTTAATTCTCAACATGGGATTGTCCCCGGAGTTAAAAGTAATGTGGATGGACTTTCAGAAGGGGAGTACTATTTAGACCCCAATCTGTCGAATGACTGGGAAGACTGGGCTATATTTACGAGAGCAGAGATTAGCGCTATCCAACCTGTATATAGCTGGGGTGCTATAAATAATGCCATTGCTGCTGCAGAGGCAGGCGCGAGGGCAGCAGAGTATCAATTTGATGCTGTTACAGCAGAGGCTGAAGTACAGTTGTTTGAGCTATACCACAGCTACCTGCTGGCTCAGGAAGTGTCAAGAATTTTAGCTGATGCCGAAGATCAGGTAGCCCAGGTTGAACGACAAATCGAACGAATGCAGGAGGAGGGCGATCCGGACTTAAAGGAAGCAGATGTATTTAAATTTGAAATATTTAAAACGGAGTTTCAGGTTCAGCGTAAAGAGGTGGAACAGAGTCTGGCGTCTATCAACCGTATTTGGAACTACATTACCGGAGCGGATGCTCGGGTAGTATATGAACCCCAGGAAAGTTTTCTGGATCCGGTAGCTTTTGATCTTCAGGCGTACGATTATTATCAACAGCAGGCAGTTACTAACAGACCAGAGCTTAAAGGTGTTGATGCCGGTATTGAAGCACTGGGTAAGGGGAAAGATGCGGTGAAGGCACAACAATACCCGGCACTTTTTCTGGGCATATCAGGTAGTTTTGCCAATACACCCAACAGACCCCGCCAGACAAATCCGTTTATTATTAACAATACGAATTACGCTTCCGCTGCTGTCGGATTTGGAATCAGACAAAATCTAAATTTTCGGTCGATTAGAAATCAATTAGATCGGGCAGATATTGAGTACAATCGGGTTCGTGACCTGAAAGATGCGGTAATGGATGGCATTTATCTTCAGTTAAACGAAAAATATCGGGAAGCTTCCGTTGCGGAAGTTCGTGTGCAACAGAAAGAAGAAGCGTTATCGACGGCGAGAAATTGGGTCCGGCATGAACAGTTGAACTACGATATTGGTTTTGGAGATGTAGAAGAGCTGCTAAATGCCATGCAAAAAGAATTAGAATTAAGAGTTGAATTGAAACAAAATGTGTTCGATTTGAATAAAAAGGTTGCGGCTCTCTACAGGGCATCAGGTATTTCCGTTAAACAATTGAGCGTAAATTAATACAGGGTAAAAATGAAAGCTATCATCACATTTATATTATCAATGTTTCTGTTTCTCAATATTGGTATGGCACAGAATACAGCAGAAGAAATTCGTGCAATGCTCGATGAAAGAGATGCAGAGATCAAGGAGCTATTAGGTCCTAAAGGCAGTGAGTATACGCAGGAGCAGCGGGACAGGTTAAAAGATATCATTAATGATGTGATTGATTTCAGAGCGATGTCTCAAACTGCACTAGGCGATACATTCGATGAAATTACAGAAGAGGAACGCGAAGAGTTTATCGCGCTTTTTTCTACCATTATCCGGGATAACTCCATGAACAGATTGGATATTTATCGCGCTGAAGTGACTTATAATGATATTACAGTCGAAAATGGAAATGCTGAGGTGAAAACAATGGCCCAGATGGATAATGTTCGAACTTCTGTCGATTACGACATGGAACTTCAAAATGGGGAGTGGCACATCACTGATATGAGTATTGATGATGTATCCACTGCTGAATCCTATCACAGACAGTTCCAAAGTATAATTCGTCAGCGTGGATTTGATGCGCTACTCGACAGCTTGAGACGCAGAGCCGCAAGGGCGTAATCAGAAATAGTTAATTAATTTCCGTTAAAGCACTTAATGTTTTCATTAAGTGCTTTTTTTGTTCAGGCTTGATTTTCTCCACTCCCTGGATGCATAAAAATTCTACCTCTCCATTTTCCACGGCTTTAATTTTACGGCTTATTTTTCCGGAGAAATCCATTTCCCCGTTAATCATCATCGCTTTATCAGGAGGGATTAACTGAGCATTTTTCTGGCTTATCTCTAAATGGTAAGCAAGATAAAATGCAGAAAACTGATCTGTATCTCTGAACTTGTACTGAATATTTTTCTCAAAAAGTTCAGGATATTTTTCAAAGAAATCGGCAAGCACAGTTTTTTGAACCGGATGCGGTACGTGCGGAACATAGTAATATTGATCTGAAAACCCGGCTAATTGGGCAGAGCGAATCTGATAGAGCAAGTGCATGGAGTGCGTTATTCCCAACAACTTTTTAACAAGCTTGCTATATATTCGGTTAATTCTTAACCGCCATTTTCCATAGTTCACTACTCTTCTCCATCGGCCTCTGATCACGACTTTACCGTTCTTGAAGAAGTGATCCCTGTTTAAGGGAGAGGTAAGCACAAAATCGTCATTAAAGTAGATAAAGTGTTCGGCTAAACCGGGAATTCTCCAGATTGCAGTTTCAATCGTTCTGCTGTTGAAGGTTGGCAGTACGTGTTCATACGATTTAAATATGTCGCGATGATCCACCACCGTGACGTTGTACTTACTTTTTGCAGATTCCGTTAAAAAATCGGGAGTTTGATTATCTGTGACCAAATAGATATTTCTGATCCACGGAGCAAACTTTCGAATGGACGCAATACAAAATCTTAACTCACCATTATCAATAAACCGTGTTTTTAGGCGGCCTGTAGGTAATTTACTTTCAGAAGATTTACCGGAGCGCTGTAATACTTCCTGTCTTTTTTTCTGATGTTCAGGATCATTTCCATCCACCCAGGTAATAACGGCATCAATATGGTCAGATGTGTTGTAATTCATATTAGTAGAAGATAAAATCGATACGTAGAGATTTTTGTAAGAACCAAATGTTTAAAAATCAAAAGGCAGTTAATCATAATTACACTATAGAACGGACGAGAACATAGATTTGAGAAGTCTGTTTAGCTTTTCCTGAGCTTCCGGCTGAATAGCCTCAAACCCCTGAACACATAAAAATTTCAGATCACCTCTTTCAACTTTTTTAATCTTGCTCATAATAATGAATTTAAAATCAGTTTCACCATTAATGATCAAGGCATCATCCGGAGGCTGTATTTGGGCGTTACCATTTTGTAGTTCAAGATGGTTGGCAAGATACTGAAGGGTGTGTTGATCTGTGTTGCGAAATTTGTACCTAATATTCTCCTCAAAAAGTCCCTGATGATTGCTGTAAAAGTTTTTTACAGTCTCAGTTTTTATAGGATGCGGTACGTGTGGCGTGTAAAAATACTTCTTTTTAAAACCGGCTAAGCGGGCTGACCGAATTTGTAAAAGCAGATTCAGTGATCGCGTTATTCCAAAAAATCTTTTCAAAAATCGGCTCAACAGATTATTCAATCGAATGCGAGCAGGGCTATAGTGGATAACCTTTTTCCATTTACCCCGAAGAACTATCCTTCCATTTTGAAAAAAATCATCAATTTTAACAGGAACAGTTAGTATAAAATCGTCATTGAGATAAATTAACTGATTGGAAAGTCCGGGAATCCGCCAGATTGCAGTTTCAATGGTTAAGCTGTTAAAAGTAGGTAACGCCCATTCGTACGAATCAAAAATTGTGGTGTGGTCAATAATGTGAATATTGTGCCTCTTCTGCAGTTCAGGTGTAAGAAAGTCGGGTACCTGATTATCTGTGACTATAAAAATTTTTCGAATCCAGGGGGCAAACTTTCTCAGCGAAGCGATAGAGTAGTAGAGCTCTCCGTTATCTAGAAATCGTGTTTTATGATGACCGGTAGATAATCTTTTTTCATCAGCATTATCCGGCTTGTTTAGAGCTTCTGCACGTTTCTCTGCGTGTACCGGATCGCTTCCATCAACCCAGGTAATAACTGCATCAACAGAAGATGAATAATTTGTTTCAGCCATCTGTATATTACAAACTCAAATTTTTAGAGACTGCTGATTTCTTTTTTTATGATTTCATAATATAAAGATCTTTCAGAAGACAATTTTGATGCAGTATTTTAGCAATTCATACTATTTCACAAGAATACTGATTCAATAATTTATTGAAGATTCTGCTGAATTGCGTGATGATGAGTTTTACTATCGTATAAGATCAAATGGCTGAAACAGAAAGTAAAAAAGAAGGTTACGTTTATTCCTCCTATGGTGATGAGAAGTATCTGCGACATGTTGTTGCAAGCGTTCATACGCTCAGGCGCTATGACAAAAAGAGACCAATTGCTCTATTTTGTTCTACAAAACATGCGCAAATTTTAGATGAGAACGGACTTTCCAATATTTTCGATGAAATAGGGCTTCTCGCTGATAAGAATCAGTCAATTACAGGTTTTAAGCATAATGTGCACAATTTTATGCCTTACTCTCGAAACCTCTATCTGGACAGTGACATGGTGTGGTGTAAAGATCCGGACCCATTATGGAGAAAGCTGAGCTCTTATGCGTTTACAATATCCGGAAATCATATTGCCGACAATTTCTTCGGCGGACCTAAAGGAATAGGAATTGTAGCAGACGTTATCTTACAGCGGCGCAAGAGGACCTTGAAGAAATTTGGATTAACCTACCTGAATAGGGTACAGACGGGAATGATATATTCTGCTGATAATAATCTTGCACAGAAAGTGTGTGAAACAGCAACAGAATATCTATCAAAGCGGGAAGAGACTCATTTCAGAAGTCGAAAAAATGAAAAGGGAAGAACTCAGGAGTCGTGTGAATGGAGTCTTGGAATGGCTATGGCGAAACTCCGTGTACCTATTTTGCCGTGGCTGAATGGGCATGAGAGTCCACAGCTTGATTACATTGATGATTACACTTCACATGATAAAGATTATCACAATGTACAGTGCACACTTTACAACGATCGGTTTGTTTATGACTTCAAAGCAACCCGTCCTGTGTGGCTCAGAAATCTGTTAATCTCCGTTTTTTCCCTGGTACCCGGAAAAGGCGACTATATGGAGGTTACGCCATACTGCCTGCACTTTGGATGGTACCACCAAAAAAAGTCGTTTTATGAATTCTCGGAACGTGTTTGGGAAATGGAAACAGACAGTAAGAGAGTAAAATTATAGCGTAATCTCAGCCTTCCCTTTCTTACCGGTGATGGTAAGGTAAAGATAGAGAAGGAAATTAAGCATCTTGCCAAGCACATCATGAACCAGGAATATTCCAGTTACAGGAGCGACGGGAACCTGCAGTATTTTGGCAATTTCAATATTGGTTCCGGTTGCAACCAGATCTTGGCTTGGAATGATCGGTATTCTGCTTATGATGATGTTTACACTTAAGAAAGTGAACCAGATTTCCATACTGATCACAGGCAGAACCAGATGCCACTGCAAAATTTGAGCGGCATAGAGTACGATCATGCGGATTGTGTGTATTGAGAAAACTTTTATAGTGATTCCGGCCGGCATGCTGAAGAGATATTTGCGGAATCTGATAATTACTGATATTAAAATAGCTGCAATAATGCCAACAACGGCGTATTCAATTAGGGATGTGCCGGAGAGAAAATCCTTCCTGATTATTTGATCCAGGGCTTTAATTTGACCTGTAATGAAAAGTATGCCTAATAAACCAAAAGCCACAATAGTGGACGCCGCTGAAGAGATGATGTTCATATCCCGAACATCTTTAAAAATCTGTTTTTTTGTTTTTTCGGTGTGTTGAGTGGCCCACTGCATCAGCACAAGCTCACCGGAATACCCCATCACATCTTTGTTAAATATCCTCTTTTTGATAAAAATAGATATACTTTTCCAGTATGGAATACTCCAGGTTAACTTATAAGCCAGTGTTTCTGAAAAAGGGAGAAGGAAATAGATAAACAGGAAAAGGACATAAAACCAAGGAGTTGTAGGAAGAGAGTTGAACATATTTCCCCAGCCAATTCCTGTAAGTTGAATGGCGATGATAACGATGATCAATACCTGAGCAAAATAGGTCAGATATTTAAGGGAGGTTCGCCCTCTGGGGGAATTTCTGAAAGCTTTGAAGCTTTTCTTAGCCGTTCGAAATGTATGTTTTAACAACTCAATCATTCAGAAAGTCAATTAACTAAAGAATTCCGAGATGTCTGGAATCAATTAAAAACTGTTCAAATGACTCATATTCATTCTGTGAGAGATCAAACTTAGGATGGCCAAACAGATCGCCTTTAATTTTTTCGTGCCACATGTACTGAATCCAACTTACAGGAGAGTTTTTCAGCCTACGCAAAAAATGTTTTTTCCCGGATACATTTGTTCCATGAAATACCCGTACAAATAGATAAGCGTTTGTTAAGTCGAGCATTTTATATTTACCCTGTTCCATCCACCGATTAAGATAGACTGTATCTTCTCCGCGCCGCATGGAGGGGTATCTGATATCATCTTTTCGTCTGTGCATGATGGAACTGGGGGATCCGTCAGGCAACCGGCCGATGTAGGGATGATTGATAAGATCGGGTGTACCAATATGAAAAATATTTCCCTCCAGGCAGCAAGCGTCGTATCCATCTTTAAGCGCGTTTAGCTGAATCTCAATTCGTTTCGGGTGGAACCAGTCATCATCGTCCCAGCAGATCATAAAGTCGCCGGTTGCTTTTTCCAACGATATATTTCTGAGATCTCCTAAAACATTCCCCGGAGAAGGCTCGATAAAAGTGTAGTTAACTTGCTCATCCGGAAATATTTTCAAAAGCTCCTCAACGGTTTCTTCACCGTTATCAACTAAGACAACCTCAATATTTTTGTGTGTCTGATTTTTCAGTGAAAGGAGGGACCGTTTCAACAGCTTTTTGCGATTGGCTGTTACAATAAGGCAACTGACTTTATCTCCGGCTGTTGATGGCATTGAAACTGATTAAAACAGATTTATGATTTGAATATCCAAGTTGAATAGTACCAATAATTTTTGAGAATCGGGCAGTGAACAAAATGCTAAAAGGTGTGGCGTTCTGTATGCTCGACAGTTACAGTGCGGGGCTTAAATGTCTTTTCAGTGAATGTTGTTTTACCAGCGGGATTAGCTAAAAGCAGTGTGGAGGATCGGGTACCGTAATCGTCTGAAAGAATAAATATCGATGAAACCAGTCGCTCTTTCTCAATGGGGAGACCGGTAGCTGGCAGTATATGATCGGGATAAGTTTCTGTGTTACGCAGTAGATCAAAAAACTTGTTTTCCTGAAGGTTTTCTTCTTTAACCAGAGGTTTGAAATCAGAGAGAGCTTTCTCAGTTTTAGGCCATTTAGTATCTAAAAATGCGTTGCTGAGTGAGTAAAATCCCGGCTCTAATTTACGAAGTTCGAGATGCTGATTGTTGAAATAGTAGAGGTTATTTACAGAACCAAAAAGAAGATTAAAGCCGTTATAATCTGACGCATCAGACTTTATTGATCGAAAAAATTCAACGGGATCTGAGTCTGAATCTAAATAATCAGTTACAAGTTGCCCCCTGCTTGGGGCGTTCTCTTTGATGGATTTCATATCCCTGTAGTTGGTTAGTGCTGCAAATCGATGATTCTTAGTAATCCCCATCCAGGTGCTTCCTGCTTCCAGATCTTTACCTGCAAGCATATCCGGCTGATTTTCCCAAAATTGAGCAGGTCGGGTTGGTCTTTCGTAAAACTCGTCTCTGTTGGTTGCCAGTATGAGTGGGTACTGTTTATGAACTTGATAGGCAAATACGGTAAGACACATAAAAATAAGTCATTTAAGTTTTTTATTAACCTAAAAAATTTTGAAACTTTGTTTCATAAATTCCGATGTAAATTAATGGATCTGTTTCCTTAATCAATAATTAATTAACCTGCAGATAATTTGCGTTCCGATACAACAAAAAAAGATATCATACTACTGGCTGTCGGCGTTATTGCTGCACTGACTTTTTTCTGGTTGTACGGAGAACAGCATCCTTTAGGAGTTGCAGATAACAGTTTGGGCGGGGAAAGAGCATCCTCTCATGCTCAGGAGATTCTCCAGTCATTAGGTTATCAATCGGCAGTAGAGCCAAATACTACTTTTCGTGTTCAATCCTCACTTCTTGATTCACTGCAGTATCAGACCAACTTCCGGGAATTTTACACTCAGGATCAGAACAGGCTGAAATTCCCTCTGTTTTTCTGGAGATCTGTTTTTTTAATAGAAGAGGTGGACTCAGATGTTTTTTCGGTGGGAAGTGCCCAATTTCAGAGCTTAGAAGTTACCCTGAATGAAAAAGGCGAATTAAGATCTCTGGTCAATTCAGACAATATTATTCCTGAAAATTTCTTTAATGCAGAAGTACTGTCGTATGCATTGGATATCGATCATCCACAGATACCTCCCGAATCGATAGACAGCACGCTCTTCAACAGAATTCAGTTTCAGTTTACATCTGCCCAAACCGAATTGAGTGAAGATGTGGAACACGGCACGCTTACGCAGCTGGGAACGGATGTGGCTGAAAAAATGGCATTCTATCATTTGATGAATACAGGGTGGCCAACAGCGTATCTTGAACTCAAACAGGTTGAAAAAGCTCCACTGGATTTTACAGATGCGGCGAGAGTGGTTTATTCGATCGAGGATGAATCTGTACGGCAGATAATTGATGTAAATGTAACCGTTCTGCCAACGGGAGCACTGCTTTCTCTGAACCACAATGTGCAATCCGGTGAGACAGCCGGAACTTCCTGGGATACGATAATTTCGGGTATACGAGGAGCGGTACTGCTGTTGTTAGTATTTTGGGTTCTCATCCTGTTTATCATCCGCTTCAGGATGAGATTGATTGATACGAAGGCTGCAATACTGATTGCCGTTTTAGCCGGCTTTATCTTCCCAATGATTCCGCTTTCCCAAATGACGTTCGAGCATTTCAACAATCAAGGAAGCATCGATTTCAGCTTTATCTCGATGATGATGATTGCGGCGGGTTTTACGGCAGCTTTCACATCTCTGTTCTATTTTCTGATTACTGCCATATCTGATTCCATTACCCGGCAAAACTGGGTTGAAAAACTGCAGACGATCGATCTTTTAAGAATCGGTCACTTTTTTAATAAGCCGGTCGGACTCTCTTTTGTAAGGGGCATAACCTACTCTTTTACTTTGGCAGGAGTGTGGGCACTGGCCTATTCTCTAATGCCGGTTGGTTACTTGTCGATAGATTCAGTTTTCTATTCTGATGGCAGGTATCTCGCGAACATAGTATTGATGCTGTCTAATCTTGCTCTCTTCTTTCTGGTAGCTCAATTAATTTTCCTGGTTTTTCTGGGCAAGGTTAAAACCATTACGGATTCGCCTGTAGTTCTTGTATTGTTGGTTGGTTTGATTTTTGGAATCATGAATCCAATTGCCGAAGGGCTGGGGCCATTCTATACAGAGTTTGTCCTTCTGGCCATCGCCGGATTTTTTATTGGCTGGGTCTATATTCGTGACGATTTTTTAACTGTGTTCATTACTCTGTTTTTCTTTGTGAATCATCTCACTACCGCTTCCGGCTGGGTGATGGCACAATCACCTGATGCTATCCTTTTCTACACGAACGTCTTACTTGTATTTGTTGGTCTTGCATATGGAGGTTATTCACTAAGTACCGGAAAGTCTGAAAAAGAACTGCCAAACTTTGTCCCCGAATATGTGGATGAGCTTGCCCAGAGTGAGCGGATCAAGCAGGAGCTTCAAATTGCGCGGAAGGTACAGCAATCCTTTTTGCCCGTCAGTACTCCGAACTTTGAAGGTTTGGATATTTCCGCAGTGTGTAAGCCTGCTTATGAAACAGGCGGTGATTACTACGATTTTATCTCGCTGAGGGATGATCAGCTTGCCGTTACCATTGGTGACGTAAGCGGAAAAGGCATCCAGGCTGCATTTTTTATGACTTTCATTAAAGGAGTGATTCATGCGGTTTGCGAAAACTTTGAGTCGACGGTTGAGGTAATGGCAAGGGCCAATAAACTGTTTAAAAAGAATGCGCGCAAAGGGATATTTATTTCTCTTATATTTGGAGTGGTGGATGTAAAAAGAAGTCGTTTTTCTTTTTCAAGAGCAGGGCATAATCCGCTGCTCTATTTTAACAGTAAAGAGAAGAAACTGTATACGTTTACGCCTGAAGGAATCGGGTTGGGGATTACTGAAGACGAAACATTCAGGAAAAATATTTCCGAACTGTCGATTGATTTTCAAAAGAATGACATCTTGGTTTTATACACGGATGGTGTAGTAGAAGCAACCAACAATTTGAATCGCTTTTACGGTGATAACAGGCTGAAAAAGCTTATCGAAACTTATCATGAGACTAATGCAGAAACTCTTTTAAGTAAAATAGTTGAAGATCTGTACACTTTTGGGGATGGTACCAATCAGCATGATGACATGACATTGGTAGTGATCAAAAAGAGATAAAAAATTGGGTCTATTTTTATGAAGAATTACGCTTATACAATCATTGCAATGGTTATTCTGGCGATCGCGATATTTGCCTTTTCTACGCAATCGGTAGCTCAGGAAGCAGAAAACAGTCCGGAGCCGATCAGCCTTGAAGAAGCCTTGAAACTCGCTCCTGAATCGGATAAAAAGATTTTGGTCGATGTATACGCGGAGTGGTGTCCATATTGCCAGAGAATGCATTCAGAGGTGTATAAAGATAGCTCTGTTCTGGAGGCCATTGCAGAACACTACATCTGGGTAAAAATTAATGTGGAGTCTGAAGAGATGGTAAACTACCACGGAAACGAAATGACGGAAGCACAATTTGCCCGTGCACTCGAAAACAGGAGCGTGCCGACTACCTATTTTCTGAATCAAGAAGGGAGCATACTTGGATCTCAGCCGGGATTTATCGAAGCCGAGATGTTTTCCAACCTGCTGAATTTTGTAGGCAGTGATCAATTTCTTGTACAAACGTTTCAGGAATATCAAGAGAACTAATCTAACGAATTTGCAATTTAAACTTTGGTTATGTCCAGAAGCCAATCCGTTGAAGATTACTTGAAAGCTATTTATAAACTCGAAAATGAGGGAGAGGATGGTGTATCTAACTCCCGGCTTTCTGAAGAGATGAATGTTGCCGGTGCATCTGTTACCAATATGGTAAAAAGGCTGTCTAAAATGGGATTGGTAAACTATGAGTCTTACTACGGTTCCAGACTGACAGAAGCCGGTGAGAAAATAGCACTGGAAATTATTCGGCATCACAGATTAATTGAACTCTATTTAACAGAAATGATGGGGTACTCCTGGGATGAAGTTCATGATGAGGCTGAAAAGCTGGAGCACCATATTTCTGAACAGTTCGAAGACCGCATCGCAGAGTTGCTGAATGATCCTCAGTTTGATCCACACGGAGACCCGATACCGGGCAAGGATGGGAAGATGCCAAAGGTTCACCTCTTTTCGTTGATGGAGATCAAGGAGAAAACTCCGTGTGTAATCAGAAGAGTGAAAAATCAGGATCCCGACCTGCTAAGATACCTTGAAGAGAGAAATCTGATTCCCGGAGTCAAGATAGAGATTCTAAAAAGAGAGCCTTTCGAAGGACCTGTTCATATATCGGTAGAAGGTGAGAATGAAGTAGCTATTGGCGCAAACGTAGCTGCTGATATTTATGTGGTAAACAGGTAGTAAAAGTTACGGAGTATGATCCATAGGGTTAGGGTAGGAAAATGTGTACCCAAGGTCTCTTTTTAACTTATTGTTTGAAACTACCCTGTAATTCTGCTTTTCTCCACTTTCGAATTCCGGTTCAGGTAAATTAAAATGCTGCGCAGCTGATTTATAAAACTCTTTTCGCGGTGGATGGCCGTCGGAAACAGCGTTATAAATTTCATTCTTTTTATCCTGTCTGATGATCTCTGTAATAATATTGAGGCAGTCTGTTTGATGGATCAAATTAACGGGTTTTGACGCATCAGAAAGCCCCTTTTTGCCGGCAAGATATTTTACCGGGTGCCGGCCATATCCATACAGTCCGCCAAATCGTATTATGGTGGAATCAAGTTTAGATTTTCTGAGAATCTCTTCGGCTTTTAAAACAGCTTCTCCCGAAGGGCGGGCCGCACTGCCGGGCTCTGCATCTTCTTCTTTTGTAACTCCTCCAACCGGGCTGTAGACCGATGTTGAGCTGGCAAAAATGATCCATTTTACACCTTCACTTTTCGCTTTGGCAACAATTTTTTGAACCAGCTGAGAATAATCTTGCTCTACCTCTTGATTTCCGCGACCGGGAGGGATGTTCAGGAATAAAATGTCGGCATCCCAGAAGCTTTTTGTTTCTTCGTCCTCAAGCTGTTCGGGAAGGTTTAATAAAAAAGATTCAACGCCGGCATGCTTAATCTCTTTGAGCTTTTTTTTAGATGTGGTTGAACCTTTCACAGTATAACCTTTGCTCAATAAATTTTGCGCGAGTGGAAATCCCAGCCACCCACAACCTAATACAGAAATAGTCATTATTACTCATTATTTAAGTGGGATGAGAATGTAACCACTGAAGGTGAAAATTGAAAAAAATGATCGTATAAAAAAAGCAGATCCGGCGTCGAATCTGCTTTTTAGGTTTTGTAAAAAGTATTGCTATATATTCACGCGAAGCCCACCCATAAATGTTCTTGGCAGTCCGGGACGAACACCTGCAGGCCGGTCTGAAACAATATAGGTTTGATTAAATAGGTTTCGAGTGTTTACAAAAAGATCCACATTGTTGAGGATATTGTAAGTAGCATTCACATCGGTGATGAAATAGCTATCGGTGCTGTTTTCATCCAGAATGCTTCCCTGACCCGCGGTGGTTCTCATTTTAGGGGAGTAGGTTGTGTTTATATGAAACTGAATACGTTCCCAGTTAAAAGAAAGCGAGCTGTTTAGCTGATGCTCCGGAATAAATGGCAGTTGATCGCCTTTTTCAACTGAACCCCAAGGGCTAAAGTCGCTATCGAATGAGCTTTGAAACTCAGCGTTCGTATAGGTGTAATTAACTGAAAATGGAATATTGAGATTCGAAATTTCAAGTAGTTCAGATATGCTTAATTCTGCGGAGGCTTCCAACCCAACCACGTTAACGCTTCCGGCATTAAATTGTGCTGAGGTTCCTGCCCCGCCGCCGGCTTCAAGATCAGAACCAAGAAGGTTGCTGTAGTTATTGTAGAAACCGATGATCTCAGTTCTGAACAGAGAATCAGCGAATCGGAAACCAAGCTCATAATTTACACTTGCTTCGGACTTCGTTTCAGGTGATGATCCGGGACTTGGAGGTGAAAATCCTTTGTGAATTCCTGCAATCAGGATGAGATTGTCTGACGCTTTAAATGTTACTCCGGCTCCGGGTATAAATTCACTGATTGTATACTCATTTTTGTTAAGTGATGAGCCTGTTCGGCCTAGGTCGTTGGAGCCGAAATTTCGATTCGTAAACCAGATGTTTTCAAATCGGATACCCGGTGTGAACGTCCATCTGTCTAATACAATGTCATCTTTTAAGTACATGGAAAGAGCTGTTGCTGAACCGATTCGGTTAGCCTGTGTACCCGGCGTACCCGCAGAGGTTAAGATCATAACACCATTTTCCATTTTGTAGCCGTCTTCGTACTGGAAGCGATCTTCCTCATCTCTGTGAAGGCGTATCCCAAACTCCACACTGTTGTTTACGGTACCAAGATCAAAGTTTAATCCTAAAATGGTTTCAACCCCCTGTGAGTAGTACTCCCTGTTATTCGATCGAACAACAAGAGCGTCGTTCGGACTATTTTGCCCTTTTAGGTATCCCAGAGCTGTTGAGTATTGCGACGGATTGCTAAGTACGGTAGACATGCCTGTTCCATCAACCTGCTGCAGTTTATACCAATCTCTTGCAAAGTCATTATGATAAAGAGTGGTTGTTAAATCAACACTGCTAGAGAACATAACAAAGTGTCGAGCCATAATTGATTTGTGCTCGGTATCTATTTGATCCACTTGTGAGCCTGCATATCTGCGATGGGGAGATACATTGAAATCTTCGCGGGTAAGTCCCAGATACGTTTCATCACTTACCTGATCATTGTAACCAAGCTTCAGTTCAAGCCTCTGATAAATGTCAGCTTCCGGGGCTGAACGAACCATAAATTTACCAACAAAGTCTCGAATTAAAAATCCGGTATCTCCACCATTATCCAGGTTTTTAAACCCGTTATCACCAATCTGCATGGCTTCAATTAAGTAACCAAACCTCTCAGTTCTGTTTCCGTAATTGGCATACAATTTATTTGAATATCGCTCTCCAACACTCAGTTCGGTTCGTGCACTGTGGCTGGTAGGAATAGGAGTAGAGATTACATTCAGTGCACCACCGGTAGTGTTGGGGCCGTATTTAATTTGAGAGGAACCTTTGCGTACTTCTACAGAACTCATACGTCCCATGTTTGGAAAATAGTAAGCCGCCGGGGCTGAGTATGGGGCGGGAGCGGAAAGTATGCCATCTTCCATAATGTTGATTTTAGAACTTCTCTCCATACCTGCACCGCGCAATCCGATGTTTGGCCGAAGTCCAAATCCATCTTCCTCCTGTATGTTAACGCCGCTAACATTTCTCAGAATTCTGTTAATATCTGTGTAACTTTGCTCTTGAAGTTTTTCGGCGCTTACGTAGTTGGCTGCACCGGGGATGTTGCTAATCCAGGCCGGCGAACCTACCACGGTAATCCGGTCCATAATTACTTTGTCAATATCTGTAGTATCTGCTTCTGCTGTGCTGCTCTTTTGAGCAAATGCGAGTGGGCTGAAGAGAAGAGAAACAATAAGCAGTGTAGTTAGTTTCTTTAAGTCCATCAGATTAAATCAATAAATTATATGTTCAAATTTTGTGCTCATTTCTTATTTAGAACAATTCTAAGTTAGGGGCCTTTTTATCTGAATTCAATTATTGTTTAGATTTATTCTAAATAAAAATAAGGAAATTACTTTTGATCAATTAAGTCCTGTATGTCTAAAAAAATTTATCGTTTAGCAATCGTCGGTGCCGGGATAACCGGCTTAGTTACTGCTTGGAAACTTCAAAAATTTGGCGTGGAAGTGGACCTTTTTGAGCGAAAGGCTGAACCGGGCGGTGCTATAAAAACAGTGAAGGATGGTGATTGGCAGGTAGAGTATGGACCAAACACATTGCTTTTAAAAGATCGAATGGTGGCTGAATTTATCACAGAACTTGGCTTGAATGGTGAGAAAAAAACAGCAAATCCCGAGGCGAGCAAAAGATTTATAGTTAAAAACGGAGAGCTGCAGCCACTGCCTTCTACTTTAAAATCTGCTGTAAAAACTCCGCTATTTTCTATGAGTGGAAAATTAAGGGTACTGGTTGAACCTTTCATATCCAAAAGCAGTAATCCGGACCAAACGGTTGCTGACTTCGTAGAGAGACGATTAGGTACAGAAATGCTGGATTACGCCATAAACCCGTTTGTTGCGGGCATCTATGCCAACAGGCCTGAATACCTCTCTTTGCGACATGCTTTCCCGGTTATGGATGATCTTGAGCAGGAGTACGGTTCACTTATTTGGGGGAGCATTGCAGGAGCAAAAAAGAGAAAAGAGAGAGGAAGAATTGAAAGAGAACTGATCTCATTTGAAAAAGGAATGCAGCAGCTTCCGCGTACAATCGCTGACCAGCTTAACCGGGTATATCTAAATCACGAAATCAGATCAGTTCAGAAAAAAGATGGAAAATGGGAGGTAGAGAGCAGTTTAGGGAAGTTTGGCACCTACGATCACGTCATCATAAACACACCCATCTATAAACTGAATAAGGATTTGATATCTGCAACGGATGAAGAACTGAAGACTCTGAACAAAGTTACTTATCCACCACTTTCTGTGATGTTGCTGGGCTTTAAAAAAGAGGATATTGAACATGAACTGGATGGCTTTGGATTTCTTGTTCCAGAAATAGAGAATCGTAAAATTCTTGGAGCTCTATTCTCCTCCACACTTTTTGAAGGTCGTGCACCAAAAGGCATGCACTTGTTGACCGTGTTTGTAGGTGGCGGACGACAGCCTCAGCTGGCGGAAAAGGATAGCGAAGAGCTGTTAACCATTGTAATGGAGGAGCTTGGTGAGCTGATCGGTCTGTCGGGAGAACCACAGTTTAAGGATCATATCTACTGGCCGCAATCTATCCCGGGATACCATACAGGCTATGATGAAATTCTGGATACCATCAAAAATATTGAGGAGAGAAATGAAGGCATTACATTAGCCGGCAATTTCAGAAATGGGATATCGGTACCTGACTGCATAAAAAACGGACTGAAACTGGCTGATGATTTGGCGGGAAATGTGAGTTACTGATGTTCCTCTTCCACTTTAGGACTGCTTGAAAATACTTCAACCATCTCCTGCAGCAGGCCTTTACCAAATAACATAAGTTTCTCTTGTCTGCCCAGTGCCAGGAATCGAAGCAGCAGCCTTAGGTTGTGGAGTAGTTTTGGAGGGTCAGTGACCAAAGTTTCATTCTCAATCACGAAATCCCAGTCTATCTCCCGGGCAAATTTAACTCCGTGTTTCTCCATACTCATTTTGTAGATATTGGCAATTAAGCCGTATCCGATTGTGGAAGGGTGAAGTCCGTCGAGGCTGAAAATTCCTCCTTTTTCAATTTTCCCGGTCGTTTCATTAATCCGCAAATAGTCTGTGGAGATGTTGGGTTCTCCTTTCTCATTTACCATAAATGAGGTTTTAGGGTTCTTTTGCAGTGCCTTAATAAATCCATCCGGATATGGAGAGATCGTTTCGGGCAGATGACGACGACGTGCTGCGGCCTGTACATACCGGGAAACAGGAACCACCACGAAGCCAAATTCATCGGCCAGTTTTTTTATAGAATGATTGTATTGATCTACAATCTCATCCAATTTAACGGCGTCATCGCGTGTGAGGTGCGGATGTTTGTCCGGGTCGAAATCTTCATCCCAAATCCAGAAACGCGCGTAGTAATCAAAGTAGCCGTCTCCGGGTACACAATCACCGATATTTACACCACGAATGGCGGGAGGAATGGTTACATAGGGAATTGTAGGAACAAATACTCGTTTAGCATCCAGCTCGTCAAGCTTTTCATAGAGTATTCTTAATTCCTGCTCAAAATGTTCCGGCCGGAATACGGTACATTTTCTTTCATTAAAAGGTGCGTTGAGGTCACTCTCTTCAGAAAATTCAATTTTTAATTTAGTGACAGCTCCCACAATATTGTTGTGGCCAGTACAGGCGATTAGGTTTTCGATCCCGCCGTCGTCGCTTAACTCCCTGAGGTTGTCAATCTGACTGTGTTCTTCAAACTTTTTACCAAACGTTGGGTTTAGTACTAATCGAGCCGTTGTATACATCGCCTGATCGGGCAGTACGCTGAAAACTGAGTATTGAGGCCTGTTATTACGAATATGCTCCCTGCAAAACTTCTCATTTAGGAGCCAGCAGTCACTTATAGAAAATCCCCACACGGATTGGTTGTGGTAAGGTGTCTGCTGATCCTCATTTTTCAGCGAGATCATCTGGCCCTCCCAATAGGATTTTATCCTCTTTAGGGTAGAGTAGATATGATGGCCAGCCTGTATTGAATTAAGAAGATTAATCTCTTCACCAAACTCATCCTCCAAACCACGAATGAGTACTTCCATGTTGATTGGAATTCCGGCTTGAGCAGAAAAAGAGGGTAGATTTATTTGTACATCACTTCCCATTGCTCGGCTTAGCATTGATGGAAAGCTGAGATCCGTCCGGTAGATACCACCGTTTTTAAAGCCCTGGGAAAGACTATCGCCCATTGCTACCAGTTTATGTTTGTAGGTTTTCCGTCTGAATATCACGTGATGAAAATTTGTAACTTACCGTCATTGGATACAACAATGTACTATTTGCTCTAATCAAAACGAATATGTCTAAAAAAACAAGCCGACTGGAAGAATTTCGCGAAAAACGTTCAGAGATGAATGATAAAATTATGGATCTCAACCATCTTGGGGTGAAAAGATTTTTTAATCTGGACAGTAACACGTACCGGGATGGAGCGCTATCCGGTGAAACCAAGGAGTTGCTTGGATTGGTTGCTTCGGCTGTTCTGCGCTGCAACGACTGCATTGATTACCATCTGGAGCAGTGCGCAAAGAGCGGTTTCACAAAAGATGAAATTGTGGATGCGTTGAATGTAGCTTTGGTAATCGGTGGCAGCATTGTGATTCCTCATATGCGTCACGCGGTAGAGACTCTCGAATTTCTTGAAGGTGAGGGATTGTTGGGCGTTGAGAGATCATAAAAAATAAAATTTGGCTACATAAATGGTTAAATCACGCAAGGGTTTAGCTTGATATAGTTTTTATTCATCTCTTATCAGAATGAATGTGTCTCATGCCTACGGCATTTCGGAGTGGTTTTGCATCTCATTTACCACAGGTTGAAACCTGTGGCTATGATAGTGTCACGGCTACGCCGTTTTTGGTTAGCAGCCTGTCATCAGAAGATGTCTCGACTCCGTACCGACAAAAAGCGTCGGGACTTCGCTACCAGTGACAGATTAAAAAAATACATCCTCTTGCTCACTGAACACCCCTCCTCCCGAAGTCTCAGGACGACACAAGATCCAATCTGTCACCTTCTCAACGGTGTTGCCCAAATGCTTTCGAGGCAACACTATTTTAAAGTTGACAAAGTCCCCCTTCGAAGGGGGAGGCGAACGGAGTCGAGACATCTCCATCCTGTAGAAAATGCTAAACTCTCATACTAAAGTACCATAGACATGATAAATACTGAACCCCAAATCCTATTAGAGGAAGAGACTAAAGCGATAGTGAATGGCTCAAAATGCTATAAGCACGAACTTAATATGATTTTATCGAAGGAAAGTTAAAGTACACCCTGGAAGGGTGAAATATCAATAACCCGGATGAAATCTGAGGCTACTGAGTTAGCCATGGCTACGCCATTTGATTTTGAAAGTGAATCCCTACCAGTAGAAAGCGGATTGTTACTGATATTGAAATTACCGCAGTAAATGAAGTTAAATTTGTTCTGGCTACTACCAAGTGTCATTAGACTCGAATTAAACTATAGCCCCATATTTTAATGTGGGGAATGTTAAAAGTATAAGAGATGAGAAAGTGTAGTAGACACGACTAACATTCACAAATTGGGATGTGTAAAGAATAAACCCTCCAAGGTGTCTTAACCTTTAGAGGGTTTAAATAAGAGAAGTATTGGTTTAAAGAACCTCAAACCTGGACTGGAAGAACCGTAAATACTCCGGTTCATATACAAATTTCAGGCCTTTGATCTCCTTCGCATTTTGGTAAACGGTCTCAACCGATTCAGCCACAACATCCATGTGGGCTTGGGTATAAACCCGCCGCGGAATTGTGAGACGAACCAGTTCAAGTTTTGGATAGTTGTGCTCGCCGGTTTCCGGATTTCGTCCGGCCGAAACCACACCGCGTTCCATAGCGCGAACCCCTGAATCGAGATAGAGTGCTGCTGCCAGCGATTGAGCGGGAAGCTGATCCTGCTTTAAATGAGGCAGTATCTTTTTAGCATCCAGGAATATTCCATGACTACCAATCGGTTTTACAATGGGAACGCCCATCTCAATCAATTTCTCACCCAGGTACTGAACCTGTCCGACTCTTGCCCGGATGTGATCATAATCTACAGATTCTGAGATGCCTATTGCCAGTGCTTCCATATCACGGCCGGCCATTCCGCCGTATGTATGAAGACCTTCGTAAATCACCACCATGTTGCGGGCTTTATCAAAAAGCTCATCATCATTTACAGCAAGGAATCCACCAATATTAACGAGGGCGTCTTTTTTGGAACTCATTGTAGCGGCATCGGTGAGAGAGCAGATCTCCAACACAATGTCTTTGATTGATTTGTTCTCATAGCCCGGCTCACGCTGCTGTATGAAGTAGGCATTTTCAGCCACACGAGTCATATCGTGCACAATCGGAATATCATACTTTTGAGTCAGTTTTCTAACCTCTTTCAGATTGCCGAGGGAAATAGGCTGTCCACCGGCCATATTTACAGTAGTAGCGATGGATACATAAGGTATTTTGTCTGCACCTTTCTCCTTAATCAAATCCTCAAGCTTGTTCAGGTCGATATCCGCCTTAAACGGGTGTTCATTTACCGGGTCGTGAGCTTCGTCAATAATTACGTCTACAAATGTACCGCCGGCCAGTTCCTGATGAAGTTTTGTGGTCGTGAAATACATATTCCCGGGAATGAAATCTCCCTTTTTAATCATCAATTGGGAAATGATGTGCTCTGCAGCACGCCCCTGATGTGTTGGTACAATGTGTTTATAGCCATAAAATTCACGAACGGCATCTTCCAGATGATAGAAGTTGCGGCTGCCTGCATAGGCTTCGTCGCCGAGCATCATTCCGGCCCACTGCCGGTCACTCATTGCGGATGTGCCGCTGTCTGTCAGCAGGTCGATGTAGACATCTTCCGACCTCAATAAAAAGGTGTTATAACCGGCCTCTTCAACTGCTTTCTGGCGCTCTGCCTGAGTTGTCATTTTTACCGGTTCAACCATCTTAATTTTATAGGGCTCGGCCCATGATCTTTTTTTCTCGTTACTCATGATTGGTAATCAGTTTTTGAATTGAATGTTTTATATAGGTAGATAAGCCTATTCCTTAGCTGGAATAGTAATACGTAATAAAGAAGAGACTTAATTAGACGGGTAAGCGTGTGGGCTGACAACAATATCCTCAGCAATTAAGCTGTAGCTGATGATTTGATATGTTTGTGTGATTTTATCCATCCCGTCTGAATTATATACCTAATGTAGGAGATTTGATCTTCACTCTCCAATAAAATTTAGCACTATCTGCACGATTTAAAATCAGTTTTTGTTTGCGTATCCTGTTGCAATACAATTCATAAACGGATAATCATTTGTTACGATTCTTAATCAGGAAATGGATAACCCGGCGACCGCTCACGGAAGGCCAGGAGAGAATTCTGCGAAGTAAAGTGCCGGTTTTCAATACGCTGCCGTCCAGGTATAAAGATCAGCTGAGGCACTGTATAAAAGTGCTTTTGTATGAAAAATACTATGAGGGATGCGGAGGTTTGACATTGACGGAAGAGAAGAAAGTGATCGTTGCCGCATATGCTTCAGTTTTGATTTTAGAGGAGAAGGCGGATTACTACGGTGATCTGCAGTCTATTCTGATCTATCCGAACGATTATTTTGCCCCGGTTAGTCACCAAACAGAAGATGGCTTTATTGAGGAGGGGTATGAAAACCGAAAAGGAGAGTACTGGCAAGCCGGAGTCATCGTTTTGTCTTGGAGCGATATTGAGGCACAGCTTTATGGCGAGGAGAGGAAGAGCGGTCAAAACCTGATCTACCATGAATTCTCGCATTTTCTGGACGATCGGTACGGTTTAACGGCCGGCATTGACCATAACGGAGATACTCTTCGGGATGACGAGTGGACGGTAATCATTGCAAAAGCTTATCGGAATTTAAGGTTTTCGGGGAAGCACTCATTTTTGGATCGGTACGGGGCAGAGAGTCCTGCAGAATTTTTTTCGGTTGCTACAGAACTCTTTTTTGAACGGCCGGAAAAACTGCTTCAAGAGAACAATAAACTGTACAGCCTGCTACAGAACTTCTACAGGCTGGATCCTATTCGATGGAAATAGCTTAAGGAAAACTTTTCCATGTGATGAACTTTCTCTATTTGCGGTGTGTTGAGTCGAGGTAAGTTCGAATAATCGGGCTTATTTAAACTTTAATTAACCTTATATCGTCATGGATTTAATAAGTTCTTTAGGGAATTCGACCTTTGAAAACTATGTCGCGATGGACTCCGGGTTTACGGAAATGGCCTACCAAATGTCGGCCCACGTTCTTACTCTCGGTTACGCGATTATGTTGGCAGGGTTGCTTTATTTTGTTTTGACCATTAAAACCGTTGCTCCGAAGTACAGAATCTCTTCTGTACTATCTGTAGTTGTAATGGTATCAGCGTTCTTGTTGCTGCTGGTACAGCAGCAGAACTGGACGGGTGCACTTGTATATGATACAGACTCAGCCCGCTATGTTTTGGGTGAAGGAGCCGACCTTTTTAATAACGGCTATCGTTATCTTAACTGGCTCATTGACGTTCCAATGCTGCTGTTTCAAATTCTTTTTGTAGTTACTCTGACCAAAAGTGACTTCAGCTCAATTCGAAACGGTTTCTGGTTCTCCGGTGCTGCTATGATTCTTACCGGTTACGTTGGCCAGTTTTACGAGTACACAAACCCAACTCTCTTCTTTATCTGGGGTACAGTATCAACGCTTTTCTTCTTCCATATTCTTTATCTGATGAAGAAAGTAATTACGGAAGGACAGGAAGGTGCACCTCCAAAAGCACAAAAATATCTGGGCACAATCTGGAAGCTTTTCCTCTTTTCCTGGATGCTCTACCCGGGCGCGTACCTGATGCCTTATCTTACATTCAGCGGACTCGAGCCGGTATTGAGTGAGACTCTGGTTGTAGGACGACACATTACCTATACAATTGCTGACGTTAGTTCGAAAGTAATTTATGGTATCCTGCTTACGCTAACGGCTCAGGAGATGAGTAAAGCAGAAGGTTATGATTACGAAAAGATGGAGAATGCTCTCTAATTTCTGATATTTATTATCCTCTATCCAAACCCTTCCATTATTGCAATGGAGGGGTTTTTTATTATGCGTATGAGTGGTTTCAGATTGTTATATTTGCACCATGATATTTCACAAATTCAAGATCTCGCTCATATTTATATTTTTGCTAAGCATTACAGCGTGTTCCGACAACAGGATCACTCCGCCTCCGGCTCCGGAGCCTACTGTGAATATTATTTTATCCGGCAGCGACCAGCCCGTTAACCCGAATTTAAACGGCCCCTCCATTTATTTGATGGGTAAAGGGATGCCATCACTCTCTTCTTATGAGTATTTTTTAGAAAAATTAGCCGATTCACCGGTTGATGTTGTTGTGCTTGCGGGAGCATTTGCTTCAGGCAGTTCAGCTACACCGGAGTGCGATCTTTTAATAGAGCTGGATCAAATCAACTCATGTGTGACTGCTACGCTTCAGACAGCTGAAGAAGCTAACAGTGTAGAAATTGTTGACATCATCGATCAAAGTGAAGCTGTCTATTTTGCGGGTGGCAATCAGTGCGTTTATGTAAACTGGAGAGATTCGGATATGCATCTGGCCATCAATCGGCTGGTTGAACGAGGAGGGGGAATAGGCGGCGGAAGCGCCGGCCTTGCCATACAGGGATCAACGATTTATGATGGTTGTTCAGGTAGCGTACGATCTGAAGAAGCCTTGGCAGATCCGTATCATGAGTACATCTCCTTTTCAGAGGGAATGTTTAGTTTGGCACCACTGGCTCATACTATCACGGATAGTCACTTTTCAGAAAGGGACCGACTGGGACGGCTGATCAGCTTTTTGGCAAGAATGACCTCAGAAAAAGATCGTGATATTTTTTACGGACTTGGACTGGACGATCAAACATCTGTTGTAATTGATCAGAGCGGCATCGGCAAAGTGTTTGGCGGTTACACAACGCGACTCAGAACATCAGAAAAAGCAGGGCAAGCGGTGGAGGGTAGTCCCGTTACAATTTATGGGATTCACAAAACCATATATGTACCCGGAGATACAATTGATTTTAATGAGCACAACGCTGCAAAGGGAGATGTAATAGATGTGGAAAGCGGAGAGGTTATTTACAGGGATGAAGAGTAATTTAACGGTAATTTGCAGATCAGAAATGATGCGTTGGTTTATTTTTCTATTTCTGGGAGTGTTCTTTTTAGCAGAATCAATTAATGCCCAGGTGCTCTCTATTCCTGATGAGGAAGACAGGCAGGGCGGTGTTCACTATTCACTGGTTCCGCTGCTCGGTTACAGTTCAGATACGGGATTCATTGGAGGAGCACTTCTGCAGAGGTTTAATTACGGGGAGGGCAGATCCCCATTTTTGAGCAATTTAAAAGTGGATGCCATTGTATCTACCCGGGCAGATATTCTGAGTGAAATCAATTATCAGCGGACCCGAACCTTTGGTCTGGATATCAGAAGCGAAATATCTCTAATTGCTGAGAGATACCGGCAGGCTCACTATTTTGGCATTGGCAATCAGACAACTTTCTCCCAGGATTTGTATGATGACGACTATTTTCTATATGAAAAGCGAATCGTTGATTTTAGTTACAGAGCTCGTAAAACGGTTACTGAGTATGGTTTTGCCGGCAGCCTGGACTTTTTTGGAGTCATCGGCGTCTCGTACCTGGATGCCCTGGAGAGAAGTGAAGAGACCCTGTTTGCTATTGAAAACCCTGTGGGCGATCAAGAGAACAGATTAAATTCATTGGGGGTTGGTTTGATAGCAGAAGACCGGGATAGTGAGTTTAACCCTACTGAAGGGTATCGTTACGAAATAGGCATAGAAACGAGCGGATCGTTTACATTTAGTGAATTTGATTTTTCCAGAATCCATGCCGAACTGCGACACTATGTTGAAATTTTACCGGATGTTGTGATTGCTCAAAAAATTTCCGGAGCACATCTGCTGGGAAATCCTCCATTTTGGAAAAATGCGTCGCTCGGAGATAAGTATGGATTGAGAGGATACCACTTTGACCGTTTTCTGGGGCAAAGCTCAATACTTCATGTTCTTGAGGCCCGTACATGGCTGTTTTCATTTTTTGATGACGAAATAAAAATAGGCGGACAACTTTTTTGGGACAGTGGCCGCGTTTTCTCTGAATTTGACAGCAATGGTTTTTTTAATAACTGGAATCACTCTTATGGAGCCGGCGGAGCCATCTCACTTTTCAATCCGGATTTTATTGTAAGGGGAGATGTTGGATTTTCGAAAGAGGCCGTTCGAATCTATGCAGGAGTGGGCTATATTTTTTAATCCTTTTAAGAATTGAATTGATTATACATGATACTATTTACAGCAGATAAGGATACATCGGCACCTTTTTTGAGGATGGATAAGATTCAGCAGAAGAGGTTTCTCCACGTGCCGCTTGAACAGTACAGATTTCATGCCAGCGATGAAGAGTCGAATGAGATTCAACGTCACATGGATGAATTTGCATTTATCATACATGGCAATCTTCGGAATGCAAGGTACTTCACCGAGTGGATGAAGCAGAAAGCAGTGGCAGATAAAGTCCGTAGCTGCGTAAATATTGTTTTAGATAAACCTACAGGAGAGTTTCTGGAGGAGTTTGATATACCCGCAATTCAGCCGCGGGAGCCTGCAAAACCGATCGATATCCTGGAGTTTATGCTTCGCATCTCAAAAGAGGGAAATACGCTCTATCCCACAACGGATAATAAAACAGAAGAAATGCCGGGACTTTTAAAAGAGCTTCAGATGCCGGTAGCAGAATTTACGGTATGTGAGGAAGTGCCGCTTGATGAGAATACATTAAAAGACTACAAAGCAGAAGTCGGTAAAAATCCGGTAGAGGTGGTATTGCTCCACAACAGGTCGTCGTATGTTCGCGTAAAAACAGCTTTCCCCGATCTTAACCTATCAGCAAAAACCGTTGTGGCTGGCAGCTTAGGAGTAGCCGAAACCATGGAGAAAGAGGGGATTAAGCCCGACTACCTCGCAAAAGGATCATGGGCATCGATTGCAAAAGTTTTGGACGAAATTCAGTAATAATCTACCGGAGTACAGCTGCGCTGTCCGGATAGTCTGTTATAAGGCCGTCTACGCCAATCTCAAGAAGCTCTCTCATCTCTTCTACGGTGTTTACGGTCCAGGGAATGACTTTCATTCCCTTGGAATGCAGCTGCGATACCGATTCTGCATCCAGTAAACGGTAATCTGGACTCCAGATATCAGGCGTATATCCAAGCAGATTTATGTACATCTCGGGAAGCACGTTGTTGCTAACCAGCATAGCCTGTTTTACCTCCGGTGCCAGCTGCCTAAAAGCGATTAAAGTGGAGGGATCAAACGATTGAATAATGACTCTGTCCAGTACGCCAAGTTCATTGAGTTCTTCAAACAGCAGTCTTGAAAACTCTTCCGGGCCGGGCACATATTCACCGTACCATTCAGGGCGGCTCTTGGTTTCAATATTGTAGTGGAGTGGTGGCAGGTCATTTTCAGCAGCATACTCCTCTACAGCACGAATGGCATCTTTCATCAGTGGTTTTGCTACCTCCATCGCCACCTGCTCCGGAAAGTTGGGATTCCCCCTTTTCCCTACATCATACTCCCGGGTTTCATCGTACGTCATCTCAAAAATGTTAAAATCCATCTCTTCAGCTTCGGTAACCGGCTCTCCGTTAGGTTTGGAGCTGAACAGGTGATTAAACCACGGTTCGTGAGAGACCAGGATTTTACCGTCGGCGGTAACAACCACGTCAAATTCAACCGTGTCTACACCCAGATCAACGGCTTTTATAAAACTTGGAATAGTATTTTCGGGAACCAGGCCGCGGGCGCCTCTATGTCCCTGCAGGTCAAATGTATCAGACTGTTCCATGGAGCAAGAAATGAATATGAGTGCTGTTAAAAAAAGAGTAAGTAGGTAGCGCATTTATTTTCGATTTTATCATGAATATCGCGATAACGTGTTAACTTGACGTCAATATATCGTGAATCTTAAACTATGCAACGCAAAAAATGAAATTTAAACTCTTGTCACTTTCACTGATTTTTCTTCTTACTGCAGCGTTTCCTGTTTCAGCTCAGCAGAACAGCGATATTACAACGTTTATTTTAGTTCGTCACGCAGAAAAAGTTGACGACAGTGAAGATCCGGACTTGTCAGAAGATGGTTATGAGCGCGCAGAAAGGTTGGCTGAAATGTTTCAAAATGTACCTTTTGACGCCATATACTCAACGGCCCGAACCAGGACGATGGAAACGGTTCGTTTAATAGCAGATGTGAATCATAAATCGATTAATGAATATGATGCCGGTGAACCCGGAGAAGTTGTAAATCAATGGATTGAAAATCACGCCGGTGAAACCGTTCTGGTAAGCGGCCATTCCAATACGATTCCACATTTTGCCAATGCACTGTTAGGTGAAGAGTTTTACAAAGAGGTATTTGAAGAGACGGATTACGGGAATCTCCTGGTTATTACGATCGACTCTGCCCTGAATCGAAAAATTCTTCCGCTGAGATACTGATGAAATGATTTGACCGCTTTTTTGATTATTGCAATAAAAGTGGAAGAACTGTCACAGGAAAAAATCAGCAGAATAATCGAAATGGCGTGGGAGGATCGCACTCCATTTGATGCCATTGAATTTCAATTCGGGCTCCAGGAGAAAGAGGTTATCGAGTTGATGAGAAAGGAGCTCAAACCCTCAAGCTTCAAGATCTGGAGAAAAAGGGTAAGCGGTCGCAGTACCAAACACCGGAAACTGAGAAAAGATGACGTAAATCGATTTACCAGTCCATATTGAGATTATTCGCTTATTCGTAGTCTGAATTTAACTCATGAATGTCAGTTTAAAAAAGTCTCCACCATTAAGGTAAGGAAAATGGTATTACCCCAACTCCACAACAGTACATCCACTGCCACCACTCTCCCAGGGGGCAATGTCAAAAGAAGTGACGCCGTCTCGCTTTTCAAGGTATTCATGAACCAGTTTATGTAAAATCCCTTCGCCCTTGCCGTGAATAATCTCTACCTGTTTTAGGTTTCTGGCAATCGCTTTATCGAGATAAACGGTAAGCTCTTTTATGGCTTCATCGCCACGTTTTCCACGCAGATCTAGCCGGGGTTTTACAGAGAGGTCGATATTCTGAGATCCCCCGTATGATCGTGTGCTTTTTTTCTTCTTCTTTTTAGGCGGAGATGTTTTGGTGAGTTTGTTCAGTTTCGATTTTATTTTCATTCCGTTTACCAGAACTGTGGCCTGTTTTCCGGAAAGTTCGACCAATTCTCCGCTTGTGCTTCCATCACCGATAATTACAAAATCCCCTACTTTCGGTTTTTCATCACTGCGCACAGGCTCTTCACTCTCCGTTTCAAACTCATCTTTGAAGGTTCGGATCTCCTTCTTTGCTTGTTCAATTTCCGAGCGGGCCTCTTTGATTTTCTCTTTATCGTCTCGCCCTTCACTCACTACTTTTTCAACCGCTTCCTCTATCCGGCGATTGGCATCTTTCATGATCTCTTCGGCATCTTTATACGCTTTCTCAATGATGCCTTTTCGCTTTTTGTCGACCTGTTCTGTCTTTTCCCTGTAAAGGCGTTCCTGCTTTTCCGCTTCTGTAAGTTTTCTGCGATAGGTTGAGCGCAGTTCTTCTGCTTGCTGTGCCTGTTTTTCGAGGTTAATTAAAAGGTCCCCCATGGAATCCCTCTGCTCTCCCAGTAACTCGCGCGCTTTCTCCATCACATTACGGGGCAGATCCATCCTGTCCGCAATTTCGAAGGCGTAACTGCTGCCCGGAACTCCTTTTTTGAAACGGTATGTGGGAGACAGGCTCTCCTGGTTAAATTCCATGGCTCCGTTTACAACCTTGTCATGTTCGTGAGCAAAAACTTTTAGTGATCCGTGATGCGTGGTTACAATAACCCTGGAACCTTTGTTGATCACCTCTTCCACAAATGCCTGAAAGAGTGCACCGCCCTCTTCGGGATCTGTACCGGCTCCGGCTTCATCAATCAATACCAGGGAGTCGGCCTCCATTCTGTCCAGTGTGATTTTCATCCAGTTGAGCCTGGAAGAGAAGGTACTCAAATCATTTTCGATCGATTGATCATCACCTATGTCTACAAAAAGTCCGTTCAGGATGGGCACTTCAGAGTCGGGTTGAATGGGAATAGGATATCCGGCCTGGAGCATCATACAGAGTAATCCGGTTGTTTTCATTGCAACCGATTTACCTCCGGCGTTTGGCCCGGTAATGACCAGACCAAGCTCTTCCCCTGTGAGTTCAAGATCTAAAGGAATTACCGGCTCCGGTTCTTCCAGGGTTCGGTTTTTCAGAATTAGATTGGGGTTTTTTGCCCGAATCAGGTTTAAGTGATTGCTATCCGATAAAACCGGGATGGTACCATCCAGATCCAATCCCAGGTTTACAATGCAGTGAATGGCATCCAGTTCACCAATGTAGGTGCAATTTAGCTGAAGCTCTTCACTGTAAGTCCTCACTTCATCGGTCAGATTCTGAATAATGCGATCTATTTCACGCTTCTCTTCAGATTCCAGCTGACGGATTTCATTGTTGATCTGCAGTGCCTGAACCGGTTCAATGTAAACTGTTTGTCCGGTTGAGGAGACATCGTGAACAAACCCTTCCACTTTGCGTTTATACTCTGCCTGGACGGGAATAACCATTCGTCCGCTTCGAATGGTAGCGCCTTCGTCAGAGGTCATTCCATCCTTGGCGAGACGTTTCATTACCTGTTGAACAGTACTACGCAGTTTTCCGCGCTCTCTGTTCAGCTTGCCACGGATTTGCTGAAGTTCGCGGCTGGCGTCGTCTCTCAGTTCACCGCGCTCAGTTATCACCCTCTGTATGGCCTCTTCCAGAGGTTTTAAATTTACAAGCCGGTCAGCAATTTTTTGTAAGCTGGGAGTTTCGAACTCAAGACGTTTAAAAAAGCTGATAATCAGGCGGGCCAGCCTGGCATTTTGTAGAATTACCGGAAAGTCATCGAGCGGTAAAATTGTGCCTTTCAACCGGCTGTCCTGAAGAATCTCCCGAACATCATCGATTACGGTGAGCGGATGAGTTGTTCCACTCTGTAAAATTTTTGTCCACTCTTTTGATTCAGAAAGTCTTCGTTCTACTGTGTTCCGATCGGATGCGGGCGACAGGTTTTCAATCTCTTCGCGCCCGTAAGGTGTAAAACTTTTTTTGAGGGTAGCGCTGCGAATGCTCTCAAAACCAATTTTATGAGAGCAGTTGTCCGGGAATAGTTGTACTTGTTTTGCCATAGGCGGAAAGTTCGTGATCTTTCCGCCTAAAATCGAATTCTATATTGTACTGCTATCGGTTTTAATTAAATTTAAAACGTACCCGAACACTCTCAGAAATGGGGATGGTACGCTGCATTTGAATTAAGGAACCGCTGTAAGATTCGGCACTCATCAGGGCCATATCACTCCGAACAACTCCCGATGAAGAAGTGTATTCAATATTGTGTACTGCGCCTAAGTTCATTCCGGATGCACGAGCCAGTATCAAAGCTTTATCCCGAGCGTTCTCTACGGCTTTTTCCAGAGCTTCATTGCGGGCCTCTTCAGCTGATGAAGTTGAAAAATTGGCTGAGAAATTATCGAACCCGTTTTCGATCAACGTTAGCTGCATCGATTCGAACTGATCCAAATCCTGAAGACGGATAGATACGTTTTGCCGTGTTTCAAACCCTTGGTTTTGTGAATGTCGCCTTGGTGAGATACTAATCGGATATGCATTTATATACTCCTCGTCAATGTTCTGTTCAATGATGAGCGCTGTAAGAATTCGCTCCAGCTCTTTATGGTTTGAGAAAGCTGCAGATGCATCTTCATCAAAGCGGTTAATCGTTATGTTGAAAATGATTTCATCAGCGGGTGCAAAAACTTCTCCGGTTGCATCGATGGTAATAGTGCCCGCAGCATCCTGCCCCGACAACAGTTGAGGAGACGTACAACTGGCGAACAGTATTGATAATGAAATTAAAATGTAGTGAAGGGCCGGTTTAATCATGTAGTGTATCCGTTGGTTTTGTTTGATGAATTCAACAGCCTGATTTATGAATTGTTTCGCTGCTAATGAATTATACGAAAACCAAGCTGAAAAAATTATTTTGGAAGCGCTTGCATATACCAAAAATTGAGTTTTATTTATAGTTGACAAAACATCGGGAAACGGTTTACATTCGATGCGTATAATTTTGCGAACCCCTTAATCATTAATTAAATCTGAAATTTATGAAAGATTGGATACGGAATTGTGCATTTCGTCTGCTCTCTGTTATGCTAATCGCGGGATTAGCTACAGTTGAGTATGCAAATGCATCAGGCACTTCAAATATTGAAGTCAAATCAGAACAGCAAATTACGGTTTCCGGTCAAGTTGTTGATGCGAACACCGGTGAAACACTTGCCGGCGTGAATGTTACCGTAAAAGGACGGGTTGTTGGTGTGGCAACCAATCCAAATGGTGAATTTAATCTTCGTGTAAATGATAATCCGCCAATCACTCTGGTAATTTCTATTGTGGGTTATCGTACACAGGAGATTGAGATTACGCAGCAAAATGTTTCTGACTTGCGAATCGAACTTGAAGAGCAAACCTTTCTCGGGTCTGACGTAGTTGTTTCTGCTTCCCGTGTAGAAGAGAGCATTATGGAAGCGCCCGTATCTATTGAGCGAATGGATATTCTTGCCATTAACCAGACTGCATCCGATAACTACTACAAAGGTATTGCTAACCTGAAAGGTGTGGACGTAACAACCAGTAGTATCAACTTTCAGATTATAAATGCGCGTGGGTTTAATTCTACCGGTAACACACGAATGGTTCAGCTGACGGACGGAATGGATACTCAGGCTCCGGCGCTTAACTTTCCAATCGGTAACCTGAACGGTCCGTCTGAACTGGATGTAGAAAGCCTGGAATTTATTCCCGGTGCTTCTTCTGCACTCTACGGTCCAAATGCATTTAACGGTATTCTGCTCGTAAACAGTAAGAGTCCATTCCGTTATCCCGGACTGAGTGTTTTTGTACGCAACGGTGTGAACCACATTGATAGTGACGGAGATATCGGTGAACCGAACAATCCGCGCCACATGTTTGAATCTTCAATTCGTTGGGCTGATACAATTGGAGACCGTTTTGCTTATAAACTGAACTTCTCCTACAGTCAGGCAGACGATTGGAGAGGAATCAATTACTCAGATAAAAATTCTGATTTGAACTTTGCCGGTAACCCGGGCCAGAATCCTGCCTACGATGGAGTTCATCTCTACGGTGATGACGGTACGTTTAATATCGGCCTGCTGAGCTTTAACCAGGATTTTGTTCAGGCAGTTACGCAAGGATTAATGCAAGCAGGGTTTTCAGCAAATGATGCTCAGCAGTTTGCTCAGAGCCTGCCGTCGCAGCCTGTTGCCAGAACCGGGTATCGCGAAGAGTATCTTGTTGATCACGATGCTGAAAACCTGAAGTTTAACACCTCACTTCACTATCGCATTACAGACAACGTGGAAGCGAGCTACGCGATGAATTACGGTTATGGAACATCCATATATAGCGGTGCTCAGCGTTACAGCTTAAAGAATTTTAGTATCCAGCAGCATAAGCTGCAGCTCGAAGGAGATAACTTCATGGTTCGAGCTTACGGAACCTTTGAGGATTCAGGAGATTCCTATATCGCAGATTTTGTGGGATTTGCAATAAATGAAGCCTATATGCCTAATAGCCCTGATCCTGATAGAGGGTTGCCTGGTTGGTTCCCTACATATGGAGGTGCATTTATTCAAGGGCTAGCTCAAACGTATGCTGTAACCCAGCAAAGCACAAGCTATGATCCTGCTATAGTGCAAGCTTTATTATCTGATCCGAACATATTAGCTAATTTGCATAATTCAGCAAGAGCTGCTGCAGAAAATTATCCTGGTGCAGTTAGAATAATGCCAGGTTCACAAGAGTTCATTGCAGCCAGGGATGCAGCTTTGGAAGGTACTGTACCGCAAGGCGCCCGATTTAATGACAAGTCCCGCTTTCTGCATTCGGAAGGTCAATACGACTTTAAAAACGAAATTGACTTTATTGACCTCCAGG
>LKNA01000086.1 GCA_001564065.1 Chitinophagaceae bacterium T5-Br10_B2g13 | reverse complement strand
ATCCGATACGGATTTTCATTTTCGGTTCTCATTGCTCTACTCCTTTGCACGGTTAAAGATTCTGATGCTCAATTCATTTTTGAGCGAACGGCTGTAGATATAAGTAACCTTGGTATATCGTACACTAATGTAGGTACGATTGGACGACCGAACGTCCGAAATCAGCCGGTTGGTCTGCCGAGTATGGCATACCCTAAAGATTCGGGCACCGAGCATCTTTTTGAGGCGGGTATCTGGCTGGGTGCAATTGTTGACGGGCAGACGCGCGTTTCCACATCAGCCGTTACAAACCCTGCGGGCTACACCACGGGAGCTGCAGGTTTTGAATTTACCAACGATGGAACGGTATTCAATCAGCTTTCCAGTCTTTCCGACTCGCCCGACTTCTCTCCCTCAGCAGTCAGCCACCAGGATCTGGTGACCCAGTTTACCGACCGAAACACGACGGTTAGTGGCCAGCCCATAGCAGGACATGAAAATCCGCTCTTTGCCGATATTAACTTTGAAAGTTACAACTGGAATTTCGGTTTCACCGAGAATTTGTCGATCGCAAAGTATGAAATTACGAATAACAGCAATTCTGCTTGGAATGATTTCTACTTCTCTGTCTATTCCGACATGGTGGTTCGAAATATTAACGCGCCAAATGTAGAGACCGGAGGCCAGTTCTTTAACAAGGGCGGAACAGGCTGGATAGATGATCTTTATTCTCTCTATGTTTTTGATCGTGGCTCACTGGATCAGCCTCGTATTAATACTCATGCTGCGATCACTATTATTGGTTCTGAATACCGTGATGTTGATTTTCACCCACGGAATGCCGAAGCCGTAGAAGCTGCCGGTCTGCCTGCACCAGAATTAACACCGGACTGGTGGCTGTTTGGAGCCGGAACGGGTGATTTTTCAAGACCTTCTGGAGATTTGGATCGATATAATAGGATGACTTCAATCTGGCCGCTTGATCAGAACCGTAACAGGCTTCGAAATGATGGTGGTACAGGAGATGGTAACTTTATTCAATTGAGCACATTAGGCCCGTTCCCATCAATTGAACCTGGGGAGACAGTTACGGTATATGTCTCATACAATGCAGCAGTAATGCCGCCAAATTTTCAGGGTATTGTACCTGGAACGGATGTAAGTGACGCAGACCAGATTGATAACCCGGAATCGAGAGCTAATTTGGAGGAGAGTATTGATTGGTCCTACAGATTGTTTGACGGACAAGAGAATGAAGATGGAACAAGAGAGCGATTTTTGGTACCCGAGCCACCTGCAGTGCCCAATATGCGTGTTGAGTTGGATGCCGGTATTGCAAGTATTTATTGGGATGATCGGTCCGAACTGTCTGTTGATCCTGTTACCGGTGAAGAAGATTTTGCCGGCTACCGACTCTACAGAACGCAGATTGGAGACGACCTTCGCGGGGTAATCTCCACAAATGCCCAAATGCTTCGTGAATGGGATGTTCCCGGTGATGGCCGCGGTTTCAACACCGGCTTTGATGAAGTGAGGCTGGATCAGCCTGTCACCTTTCCCGACGATCCTGTGGAATATCGCTACCGTTTTAATCTACCGGGTATGCTCAGCGGTTGGCAGTACCTTTTAGCGGTAACTGCATTCGACAGAGGGGACGAACGAACGCCACCGCTTGAAACCAGTATAAACGCTAACGCAATTCGGGTATTTCCTGGCACCTCGGTGAACCGGGAGTTTAGTAGTGATGAGAATAAGGTCGGAATATATCCCAATCCATATCGTGTAAACGCAGCATGGGATGGGAGTTCGGCACTAAGCAGGAAATTACATTTCTATAACCTGCCACAGAGAGCTGAAATCAGGATTTATACTTTGGCCGGCGAAATTGTGGCAACACTCGATCATAATGCAGATACCTACCAGGGAGACACCCGCTGGTTTCGGGAACTGAGCAGCAGTAACCGGGTCATGTCTGGGGGTGAACATGCATGGGACCTGCTGAGCGAGGCTAACCAAACCCTCTCTACCGGTCTGTACCTTTTCACCGTACAGGACCGGGAATCTGGCAATGTTCAGCGCGGCAGGTTTGCAATCATTAAATAACAATCAAGCTTAATACTCTTAAACTTTAACAATCATAATCACACAATATGAAAAACGGATACAAGTTTTTAATTGCGCTTTTCCTGTTTGGTTTTGCAGTCAGTGATATTCTGCATGCACAAACAGAAGTCACAATTCGCGAGCTTAATACATACGATGTATTGCCTTCAAGTCAGGCAGACCTGCCTGATCATCCACTCGTGGGTGAAGAAGTTGTTTTTGAGGCTGTAATTATTTCCTACCCGAGAAACTCCGGCCTGGCCAACATCACAAGTGCGGGCCAGCCAGGACGAATTCACGTCTTCGTAACAGATGTAAATGCAGTAGATGAAGGACGAGAAGGTATGTCTATGCAGCTCGTTGACCCGGGTGCTACACGAGATCAACTGGAAACACTTTTTCCCGGTGATATTGTAAGAGTGACCGGAAATCATGCTTTTTTTAATAGCACTGTTCAGTTCAATCCAACGGATATCGAACTAACCGGAAATGTGGGAGATGCAGGGAATGAAGGTTTATCTGCACTGCTTCAACCGAGAACGATAGAGTTATCTGATATTAATCAGCCTTCAGAAACAGAAGGACAAAATCGATGGGTGCCGGAAAACTACTCAAACTATATCAGCAGCTATGTTCGTATTGAAGGACTGGAAGTACTTGCCATTGAAATAAATGATACAGGCCGTCCGTGGTTTGTATTGACGGATGGGACGACTACACTCACATCGAATGATACATCCATTCGATTCAGAAATGACAGAACCAACTATGCGTATGACCCTGAATCAGGCGAGGGGCTCGGGTATAACTGGCGAAGATTGGCAGATGAACTGGACGGGCCATTTACACCACCGGCACCTGGTTCAATTGTTGATATCCAGGGATATATCGTGGTAAATCCATTTAATCCTGCTGGTACGGATGAATCTGCTGCGCAATCAACTCTTAAAATTGTTCCCTGGGACGATGGCGTGGTTTGGGTTAACGATGGAGTAGATCCAGCTGACCAGACGACTCCTGATGGATGGCCAAATGATTTCGTTGTTCAGGGTTTCGCTCCGATTCTTACAGAATTCAGTGTAAGCCCCGAAGAACAAGTGCTCAGTAATGATGATGTGACTGTAAGTATTGACGTTCTTCTTCCTGAAGAAGATTATACACTTGAAAGTGTTCAAATAGAATATATGGCCTACTCTTATACGGAAGATGAAGGTACATTGGTAACACAGCCGATGAACACTGCCGCGAAAGTGATGGGCGCTGCATCAGGGGGGACCTTCGCATACACATTTGACGCATTGGATGAATTTACAACCGTTGATTATGAAATAATTGCCAGAGTTTCAACTCCGGAAGGGGTAGTCACACGTGCAACGCAGTCCGGGTCTTATTTTGTGGAAAGTGCAGACCAAACGTCTCCTGTATTGTTTGCGCCGGGTAGTGGAACATATGTCAACCAGGTTAATGTAACGCTCTCAACGTCTACAGAAGACGCAACAATCTACTACACACTCGACGGCAGCGATCCGGATGAGAATTCATCTGTTTACTCCGCTCCGCTTCAAATTACAGATCTAACTACCGTAAAAACATACGCAGTATCTGATAATTTAACTGACAGCCCTGTAAACTCAAGAACCTACGAGGTGGATCTCGTAGTTACTGAAGTTGCAAATCTGTTCGATCTGCGCAATAGTCCGCGGGATGGTACTACTTACTTGTACACCGGCGAGGCTGTAGTAGTCTATGCGAGAAGCCCCCGGAATCAAAAATACCTCATGGATGAAAGCGGCGGTATCCTTATTGATGACCCGAATGGTGTGATTACATCATCTTATGGTATTGGAGATGTAATGAGCGGGCTTGCTGGTACCTTAGGTGCCTTTAGCGGTATTGTACAGTATGCACCCGCACAAAATCCTGGAGATTCTGAAGAATCACGAGATGTGATGCCTTTAGAGCTTGATTTGAGTGAAGTTGATCTGAGCCAGCACGAATCTATGCTCGTACAAATAGACGGCGTTACGTTCCTTGATGCCGGGGATACATTTACAGGTGGTGCTAACTATGATATTATCGGCGGTTCCATTACGGCTGATGACCCGGTTATTTTCCGGACTAACTTTGCTGAAGCCAATTATCTTGGGCAGGAAATTCCTGAAGGCGAAATTAACCTGACCGCCATCGTAGGTGGTTTTAACGGTGCACTTCAGTTGATCTCCCGTTCAGATGCTGACTTTGGCGGTTCCGTATCCAATGAGCTGGATGTGAATCCGTATGAATTTGCACTGGGGCAAAATTACCCAAATCCGTTCAACCCGTCTACCAGAATTAACTACTCTCTTGCAGAACGTGCAAATGTCCAGCTTGTAGTGTATGATATTCTCGGACGTCGTGTAGCGAGTTTGGTAAATGCCGTACAGACTCCGGGTACCTATACCATTGATTTCGATATGAGCCGGTACTCAAGCGGTACCTATATTTATCGTCTTGAAGCAGGTGACTTCGTTTCCATACGGAAAATGATGCTCATCAAATAACGAAGATTCCATACCAACTGGAAGAGTGCCAGAATGCACTCTTCCTTTTATTATCTCAGATAAGATGTGATGTATAAATACACTTTAATTCTTACTCTTTTGGCCATTACGGCAATGACAGCCTGCGATTCAGGCCTCGACGGACAATTGAATGAAAATATACCGCCGACAACGTCATTGACCGTAAACGAAATTAATTTACCCGAGGGAGAGCGCCTGGTAAGTCAGGTAAATATCTCCTGGTGGGGTGACGATCCCGACGGATATATAGTGGGATATGAATTTTATATTGGTGATCACTCCACGGCCGGTGAGGACGATTGGATTTATACAACAAGCACAGACAGTACGTTTATTTTACCGATTGAAGAAGGAAATCAGGATGCAGACGTAGAATTTACCGTCCGCGCGGTAGACAATGATGGGGCCCGCGATCCAAATCCTCCGTCACTTACATTTCCTATTACAAATTCTCCTCCGGCAATTGAATTTAACAATTTTGAAACACCGCCGGATACTACTTACAGAATTGCCAGTTTTGGCTTTACAGCATCCGACCCGGATGGTGAGGCCAACCTAAACCGGGTTGAAATTGCCCTGAATGATACGACATCTGAAAATGGCTGGCAGGAAGTTGAGTTAGGGATTAACCTGGTTACACTGCGTATAGATGATACTCAGGCGAATGCAACAGCTGAACTTCTGTTGGGAAGAACAGCACGAACAACAGGTATTATATTCGAATCGGTAAATCTTAATGCTGAAAACGAGGTGTTTTTACGAGCAATTGACAATGCAGGCGCAGTCAGCAACGTAATTTCATTTGATTGGTTTGTAAAACAGCAAACCTCAAGAATTTTGTTTCTGAATGACTACCAGGGATCCAACAGCCTTGCAAGATTTCAAATACACGCAGATTTGCTTCGGGAAAATGGCATTACACAATTCGACTACATGGATATATCGGATGGTAACCCTACAGGCGGACGAAGGGTGCAGCTTTCCCAGGCTTTCCCGGACCGTTCACTTGCAGCACCTACCACTAATTTGATGCTAGCTGAATGGGATCATATTTATTGGCTTTCAAATGATCTCAGAAGAAATATTGGATACGCACTTGAGATGACTACTGATTTCTTTGGAAATGGGGGCACAATGTTTGTCAACATGCCAACGACTTTCATCTCAGAAGACGAACCTTCTATTCAATTTTTACCCTTTAGCAGAGTTGAAGCCCGTCCGACAAATAATCGTAGATTTCAAATTGAATCCGGTTCAGAAATTGTGTCTGATCCATCAGTTCTCTCACCACCGGTTGTTCATTTTAGGAGGACTCAAAATACATATCCGCCAATTGTTCCATTTTCGGAATCTATACCCCTTTATGAGGCATCTTTCCAGCTTTTTGATCCATTCTCAAATACCAGGGAGGATTTTGAAGGTTCAAACCTGATTGCCGCAACTGACCCGGAAGAGAATTTGATCTTTTTCGGGGTTGATTTCAATGAGTTTTCATCTATTGAAAATTCAAATTGTGTTCCTCCTGAGCAAGCAGACGAAGGCGAGTTGCCATGCAGTGAAATGGATCGGTTAATTGAACAGATGGTTATCGATATTCTGGGTTTCCAGCAATGATTAATAGATTAGCTATGCGAAAACTACTACTACTATTTTCCTTACTGTTTTTTACCGGAACAGCATCATTTGCTCAGTCCGGTTCAATCTCCGGAGTTGTATTAGACAGAGATACAGGAGAACCTCTTTTTGGTGTTAATATTCTGGTTAGAGGTACGTCTTTTGGGGCTGTTACCAACTTCGACGGTGAATATACCATCCGAAATATTCGTCCAGGTGAATATAACCTCGAATTCCGATATGTAGGATATGAGCGAACTCTGATTACAGAGATAAGGGTAAGAGAAGGCGAAACAACTGAGCTCGATGTTGAAATTGGTCAACAAGCCATAACTGCAGACGATGAAGTTGTGGTGATTGGCCAGCGACCGATTTTCGATGTAGAACAGTCTTCAACCGGTGCCCGTTTTTCAAGAGAACAGATTGCAGCAGCACCCGTTTCACGAATTGAAGATGTGGTTGGCATGACTGCCGGTGTTATTCAGGATCCGACTGGATTATACATCAGAGGTGGCCGTGCAAATGAAACCGGTTTTATTGTTGATGGAGTTTCCGCTCAGGATCCGCTGGCAGGTACCGGTTTTGGACTCGACTTGGGTTCAAATGCCTTTTCAAGTGTTGATGTTACTACCGGTGGCATGGATGTAGAGCATGGAAATGCAACCTCCGGTGTAGTGAGTGTGCAAACCCAGGACGGTGGTGATGATTATTCCGGAACGTTCACGCACATGCGGGATAATCCAGGACGTATGACCAGCAACCGGTCAAACTTTTTTACTGATTCATTTGAGCTCACCCTTGGCGGTCCGGAGCCGTTAACTGATTCTGTTCTTCCCGCGCTTGGAATTAATATTCCGGGTAACCTCTATTTCTTTATGACGGCACAAGCTCAAACCACCAATGAGTTTATGAGGCGAACAGCCGACCAGGTCCAAACATCTATGATCAACAGCGATTTTTGGTCACCGCGCCAGGATAACCGCTGGAACGGTATGTTTAAACTGACCTATAGGCCTGAATCCGGAAAAAGGCTTGAAGCAGCTTATCAGCGCTCTCTGTCAATCAATCAAAACACACGAATGCTACAGATTGTGGGTGATGATGTACAGATTCGCCCGGGACACCAGTTCTTTTTTCAAGACGATCTGGATAATGCCAATACATACGCCCACGATAGCAAGCTGGCTTATATAAAATGGACGCATGCACTCTCCAGCAAAACATTTTATGATGTACAGATTAGCCGACTCTTTACCCGGCTTCGTGCAGATGCAAACGGAAGAAACTGGAGGCCTGATGCTGTAGATGGCGAGTTTGACGCACGCAGCATTGTGGTGTATCCGATTACACCTTTTCCGGCCGGTGATGATTTTACCTACTCGCTTCCTGGGCCCGGTTTTGCAAATAATGGAGGAATTGCAACCCTCTGGCACGACCATTACGCCGAAGAGTATACGTTCCGTACCAATTTCACACGCTATTTCCTTGGAGAAACAAACAGGCTGCGTTTTGGTTTGGAAATGAAGTTCATGGAATACCAGTGGATCGATATTACACGTCCGTGGGTAGGCGCGCCGATTGAAGTTGAAGAGGGCGTATTTTCAGAAACAAATCGTTTGGGGGCAACCTCCGATATTTGGAATGTAAGCCCGTCTCGTGGCGCTTTTTATGTAAGCGACCAAATTCGTTACCAGGGCCTGATTGCAAACATCGGAATGCGACTTGAGTACTGGTTCCCTGGTTCGTATGTCGATAACTTCATTGATGATCCGCTTTCGCCCATCCCTGATGTGATACGAGAACAGTATAAAGAAGACACGTACAATTTATTCGGCAACCGGTTCAAAATGCGAATGCTGCCCAGAATTAATGTCTCTTTCCCGGTACGAGAGAACATGATGATGTACTTCAACTACTCTCACAAATCAAAACTACCGCATCCCACACATATATATGCCGGACTTGATCCGTTTTACCAGGATCGATCGTTTCTCTCCGATCTTGGGAATCCAAACCTGGAACCTGAGGTTGATATCTCTTACGAGATCGGTTACAGATATCAGCTAACCTCGAATGATGCCCTGAATTTTACTGCTTTCTGGAGTGATAAATATGATTTTATAACTGCTGAACGCATTATTGTAAGGGATGCAACCGGGCGGGATACAGAGCGCTCATTCCGTGTAAATGGAGATTTTGCGAGGGTAAGAGGCGTGGAAGTTTCATATCTGAAGCGATACAGTCATTTTCTACAGAGCACCATCAATGCCACATACTCAAGGGCTGAAGGGTTGAGTTCAACTTCAAATGATGCGCTTAGTGATTTGATTTCAGGCGGACAGGATATCGGGAATATTGTAGAAACACCACTCGCCTGGGATCGTCCGCTTGATATTAAGGCAAGTTTAATTTTTTCCTGGGATCGTCCGAACGATCCGCTCTTTGGTGTCGCTCCGCTGAACCAGTTCAGGTTCTATTTAGGAGGTTCTTACCGAAGTGGTATCCGGTACACGCCGATGGAATTCAGAGGTAATCAGCGAAACCCAATTACAGGAGTTGAAGACTGGAGACCCATTTATGAGCGTTCAAACGATCCCGCCGACCGTTTTTCAGCTGTTGGTGAACCATGGTTAATTTTCGATTTTAACTTTGAAAAATGGTTTGAAGTGGGCGGTACGCGGTTTACAGCAAAATTTGAAATTACAAACCTGTTTAACGCCTCCAATCCGGCTATTATTAACCCGGTTACAGGCAAGGCGTACAGAACTGATTACCCAAGCGATCAGCAGTCGCTGATTGCGCTTCGGGACGACAGAAGCTTCGATGTACCTGCAAATGTTCGGGATCCGCGTTATGTAGATCCAAGGGATAATAATAGCCCGGCATACCTTAACCCGGCAAATTTCCTTGAGCAGCGACATATTATGTTCGGCCTGTCACTAAACTTTTGATTTAACAGATGATGTATAATTCACTGCAGTTAAGAATGTTAAAAAAAGCAGCCGTTTCAATGCTTGTTCTGCTGATATTTGCCGGCACGGATTTTCTGAATGCACAGAGTATCATTCCGTCTCTCGGAGATTCCCGTTCAGGCACGTCAGGATTTCAATTTTTAAAAATAAATGTAGATGCTCGCTCCTCTTCTATGGGGAACTCTAATGTTGCCGATGCAGAAGACGGCTCATCGCTTTACCTGAATCCGGCTTTGACATCCCGTGTGATGAACCACCAGCTATATTTCGGTCACACACAGTATTTTGCCGATATTTCAATGAACTATGCGGGCTATATCCACCGTCTTAACTCCGTGGCTTTGGGCGCTTCGCTTATGTATCTTGATTCCGGGGCAATGCAGGAAACAACAGAATTTAATCCGTTCGGTACAGGCAGAACTTTCCGAACAATCCATATGGCGGCCGGACTCACATTTTCACAACAACTTACTCATCTGTTTAACTATGGATTGACTGTTAAGTATCTGGATGAAAGAATCGAAGAGATCCAATCTCAGACAGTCGTTTTTGATGTGGGTTTTTACTACAGAGTTGGCGACACGGGACTCCGTTTTGCGATAGGACTTAATAATTTCGGAATGGATGCAGCACCAACAGGTGAAACAACCCGCACAACGTTGGATGGTCCGGTTACAGAATCAAATTTTGCCGATATTTCTCCGCCTACAATGTTTATGATTGGAGCAGCTTTTGATGCTTATGAAAATGATAATTTTGATCTGCTTTTAACGGCTCAGGTCACGAACCCTGCAGATAACGCTGAGAGATTTAGCATTGGTTCCGAACTTGGTTTTATCGACAGGTTTTTCTTCCGTGCCGGGTATGAATTTGGCGTGGATGAAGCACTGTATCCAAGTGCAGGGGTGGGTTTTAAACTCCCATTAATGAATTACAGTCTCGACCTTGACTACAGTTTCAATAACCGGGAAAGGCTGGGTAACATGCACCGGTTTGCCTTGAAATTTAATTTATAGACTGAAGTATGATCAAGAAATATAAACTTTACACAGCAGTAACGATTTCGATAATTCTCATTTTCGCAGGATGCAGTGATTTTCTGGGTTCCAAAGGCGACAGTATTACAGATGATATTTTTGAACAGGGTAAGCAGGATCCTAATGTGATTGTTGAAGAGCTGGGCTATGCCGCACTTGTGCCTTTTTGGGAAGGATTTGACAGTCCTACAGACGTATATGTTGGGTTTGATGAACTGGTATATGTAACGGATGCTCGAGGTGTTCATGTGCTCGACCGCGCAGGCCGATTGTACGATACATATCCCCTCCGTGGAGCCGTATCCGTAACACAAGACAGGCTATTAAATGTGTATGTTGCTGCTCGCTATGATACGGTGATTACCGCAATTGATCCCGCTATCACCTGGGATCTTCCGGCCGTATATAAAATTCAAAATCTGAATGGAGCAGGTGAGGTGGAAGTAGTGGATGTTTTAAAACACCCTTTCAGAAGATTCGACAACAGCCGTTCTAATACCACGCTAGAGAGATTTCGTTTGAACCGAAATATCACAACCAATGATGAATTGGTTGAAATAACAGGAGTGGGCGTGTTAGCTGACAATACGATTTATATAACACGCCGTGGCCCTGCAAACAGCACAACCACACCGGTACCGGATAACAGCGTACTTGTTTTTGACCATGAATTAGAGGGAGGAGTACGCACGGGCAGAATGAGGAATGTAAGCCGGGTAAGCCTCAGGCCACAAGAGCCGGCAAACTTTTCCAGCGCTATTGATGTCAGCGATATTTCAACATTTGTGGGCCCGCCACAAAGAGATAATATGACTGCCAATCGATCATTCTTGATTACACAGGGAAATCCCGATAGAAATATATCTTACAGAACACTCTGGATTGATGCGATTCAGACACCGGATGGACTTGAATTCCGGCAAAATCCTTCGCTACAGGTAAGAGACACTTCGAGGGCAGACTCCTTTTTGTATGATCCCGATAAATTTAAAAACCCATCAGGAATTGCCTACTCAGCCGATGCACGATCCCATATTTTTGTTGTAGATGCGGAAACGGACAGCCTGTACCAGTTTCAGTCGAATGGAATTGAGGGAATTAATCCGCCGCCCGGATCTGATTTTGAGAAAGCTGTGAACGTATCATTTGGAGGTACAGGAAACGGCCCACGCGAATTCAACAGTCCAAGTGGAGTTGCTCACTTTCAAAGAATTATATATGTGGCAGATACAGGAAACAACAGAATTGCACGATACAGGCTGAACATCGATTTTGAATAAAAAGTAACTGCTGTTGGTTCTGGCCGAATATAGATTAACGGGGTCAAGATTGTTATCTTTTTGCGACTCTATGCGGGCTTGATAAAACAGGATGCGTAAAGTTCTTCTCCGCCGGTGAAATCTGTGTTTAACCTACAGCATACCTGTTCATCCATGCGTACACATCTACTTATTCCACTGTTGATCGGCCTAACAGCCGCCTGTTCCCACGTTGATACCCTGTCTGATTACGACCTATAGAGCTTTTGTACTTCGTCCATCGAGGGGAATCTGATCAGTAGACGAGTCGTTATTTAAAAACCATTAGCCCGGAGAACTATTTCTAATAGAATAGTTTTCTTTGGTAGGAACAGAAAAATGGTTACTCTTTTTAACAGTGCATTTTTGTGTAAAAGTTGAAAATACTCCTTGAAATAGATTTTAATGGCATATCCCAACAACGAACTATACAAAACAGATTTTCTCGTTATCGGTTCCGGTATTGCCGGTCTCAGTTTTGCGGTAAAAACAGCTCTCACCTTTCCCGATAAAACCGTAACGGTTGTAACAAAAGACACTCTTCTAGAAAGCAACACCCGGTATGCCCAGGGTGGTATTGCGGTGGTGACCGATTTTTTAAATGACGATTTTGAAAAGCATAAAGAAGATACGATGATTGCCGGCGATGGCCTGAATGATCCCGGCATTGTGTCGATCGTGGTAGAGGAGGGGCCGGACCGGCTGCGGGAGATTGTGGATATGGGCGTTCGCTTTGATAAAGACCCTGATGGAGAATACCAGCTTGGTTTGGAAGGATCGCACTCGGCGCATCGTATTTTACACCATCAGGATATGACGGGCTATGAGATTCAGCGATCACTTGTAAAAAAGATTCGGTCGCTAGATAATGTTACGATTTTTGAAAAGCACTTCGCCGTGGATCTGGTTACGCAGCATCATCTTGGCGAAAAGGTGAGACGCCGACGAAACGATATCAGGTGTTACGGTGCGTACGTTATGGATCTTAAAACGAACTCTGTAAAAAAGATATCGGCCGGTGCAACCGTGCTGGCAGCGGGCGGTGCCGGTCAGGTCTACGAGCTCACCACAAACCCACCGGTGGCAACGGGAGATGGAATTGCCATGGCGTACCGGGCAAAAGCGTCGGTAAAACATATGCAGTTCATCCAGTTTCATCCTACCGCTCTATATGGAAGCCGCGACCAACGTGCATTCCTGATTTCTGAGGCAGTGCGGGGATTTGGCGCTATTATAAAGACGGCTGAAGGGGAGCCGTTTATGAAAAAATATGACAAGCGTGGCTCGCTGGCATCACGCGATATCGTTGCGCGGGCTATCGATACGGAGATGAAGGCGCGCGGAACAGAACACGTTTACCTGGATTGCAGAGATCTGGATATCAAAGAATTTAAAAAACGATTTCCCACGATCTACAAAACCTGCCTCGATAATGGCATTGATGCTGCCGTGGACATGATTCCCGTGGCTCCGGCGGCACATTATTTGTGCGGCGGTATTCAAACCGATGAGTGGGGACGATCGTCCATTCAAAACCTGTACTGTTGTGGTGAAGTTGCCCATACCGGTCTTCATGGAGCGAACCGACTGGCGTCGAATTCCCTCTTGGAAGCACTGGTATTCGCCGACAGATGTTACAGGGATCTCCGTGGCAAAGAGAATACTCTTCCGATAAAAGGGGAGATCCAGATCCCCGATTGGAAAACCGAGGGAACCACAGAGCCAAAAGAGTGGGTGCTCATCAATCAAAACCGGAAAGAGGTGAAGCAGCTTATGAATAACTACATCGGGATCGTGCGCTCTGATGAGCGGCTGCAGCGGGCAGAGGAGCGCCTCAAAGTTATCCACGAAGAGACGGAGCGGCTATATAAAACCACTACGCTCTCTCCGCAGCTTGGAGAGCTGCGAAATATGATAAACGTGGCCTGGCTGATTATTCGTCAGTCGATGGAGCAGAAGGAGAATCGGGGTACGTTTTATAATATAGATTTGGCCTGACCCTCCAAGGGTTTGGAACCCTTGGAGGGTTGCACTATCACGAAAAGCACGTGACATGGAGGGGAGAGGCTTTTTTGCGAAGGTAATGGGCTGGATTAGAGCTACGTGAACCCACCTCTGCGAAATCGCTGGACGCGATTTTCGCTGTCTCCTCCCCAGAGGAGAGGTGTACTTCTCTCCGCCAACTGGCGGGAGGGGAATGTGCAGTTTTGATGACGCAGCCGTTCAAAACAAACTCAGGGTGGTTTTGAAGAGGCAGGGAATTTACTCCATAAATTTGTATTCCGTCAAAGCTCAAGCCCACCTCCGCTAATTCGCTGAATTCTTAGTAACCTGAGTTCAATTGCTAAATCATAATCGTAAAAGTCCCCCTTACCCCTTGATCATGTAATAAGGATTTAGAATATAACTCAGGTTAGTCGCTGTCTGCTTGCCGAAAAAACAGAACCAGGTTTGGTCCGAGGCAAGAGCTGAT
>LKNA01000027.1 GCA_001564065.1 Chitinophagaceae bacterium T5-Br10_B2g13 | reverse complement strand
TCCAGCAAAAAATAGAACATTCTCCGCAGGAACCTAGAACTCCGGATAATTTTGGCAAACCGATCTTTTACCGGATCGTAGGCTATCCTGCTCATAAATCTGTTTTTTCGGCAATATTGGGTTTCTGTTTTTTAACCTCACCCCTGTTTAGCAGTTCACCCAAAAATCCAATGGAAAAGAATTGAACTCCCACCATCACCAGTAAAAGTCCAAGAAACAGTAACGGCCTGTTGGCGAGAGGTTCACCCAAAAATATTTTTAAATAGGCTAGATAGAGGTTGATCAAAACACCGACTACAAGAAATAACACGCCAAACAGTCCAAAGAAGTGCATCGGCCTCTGAATGTACCTGTTGATAAACAGTAGTGTAACAAGGTCCAGAAATCCGTTTAAAAATCGGGAGATCCCAAACTTGGTCTTACCAAACTTTCTGGGATGATGTTTTACAACTTTCTCTTCGATCTTATCAAACCCGTTCCATTTGGCCAAAAGAGGAACATAACGGTGCATCTCTCCATAAAGGTAGATGTTGTCAACTACCTCTCTTTTATAGGCCTTAAGCCCGCAATTAAAATCGTGAAGTTTTATACCGGTTACCCATCTGGTTACAGTATTAAAAAATCTGGAGGGTATCGTTTTGGTAATTGGGTCGTGGCGCTTTTTCTTCCATCCACTTACCAGATCGGCTCCATTTTCAAGCTGCTGAATCATATCCGGAATTTCATTCGGATCGTCCTGCAGGTCTGCATCCATCGTTACTACATACCGGCCTTTTACTTCATCAAAACCGGCTTGTAATGCATCACTTTTTCCATAATTCCGTCTCAGCCTGATGCCGCGAATTCTGCTCTCTTTCGAAGATAACTCTTCAACAATATTCCAGGAGTTATCGCGAGATCCGTCGTCAACAAACAGCAGTTCATAACTGTATCCAGCATTAGTAATTGCGTTTTGAACTTGTTCTGCAAGCTCAGACAGTGACTTCTCCTCATTCAGCAGAGGAACCACAATACTTATATCGGGCAGATTTGAAGCCTCTTTTTCGGATTTATCTATTTTTTTTCCCTGCAATGATTTACAAATTCTTTAATTTAACAACAGCAGTGTCTACCTTAACAATTCGATAATCTGAAAATAAAGGATTTCCGTGCCATGAAGAAATTGTATTACTCAATCGGTGAAGTGAGTGAAATCACCGACATAGAACCGCATGTACTTCGCTATTGGGAGACCATTTTTAATGATTTAAAACCCCGGAAAAATAAAGCCGGAAACCGAACCTACAAAGAGGATGATATCACCCTTATCCTTAAGCTAAAAGAGCTTATTCAAGAGAAGAAATATAGCACAGCCGGTGCTAAAAAAATTATTGAGGGCGAAGAAACTGAAAAAGAAATTTCCGGCACTGATCCCCTTTCTGTCGAGGTAAAAAAAGACCTTCAGGAAGTAAAGCTCTTTCTTCAAAAGCTGAAGGAGAAGCTTTAAGGTAATTCTTTACACAAATCAGGGATTTGTCATTTTATTCGAAAACCTCAGAATCAGGATATAGAGCATCTCTGCGCAGATCAATACTGCGACCCCAACAAGATGTATTACCTGTGAAACTCCCGGCATATTAAACCACTCTAGGCTCACCCCTACAATTATCTGCAGTAATATCAGACCGGTAATCGCCCAACCCAAATGTACCAGCATTTTAGGGACATTTAACTTTTTATTATAAAAAAGCATAAGACCGGCCGGAATAACCACTAACCATGAAAAACTGCGGTGAATAATATAGAGCCAGTCGTCCATATCAATCCATTCACTTCTCGGTAAATCCAATACATTTTTCGCAAAATCGATCGACTCTCTTACCTGCGTGCCGATTACCATTTGTACCATAGTTATTATAAAAAGAGAAACCGCGATCAGCATTAATATTTTCCGGTGCTTTTTGGGTACTTGGATCTTAATTTTCTCCCGGGTTGCCCTGAAACTGGCATAAAGAAGTGTTGCCAGAATAATCATCGCTACAATCATATGTATGGTTATCATACCTCCGCTCAAACCGCTTCGCACAACTTGCCCGCCAAGCCAGCCTTGAAAAAGCACCAGCACAAAAGCAGCACCGGAGGCATAGGTCACGATTGGATCTTTCTTTCTGTACTTGAATGAGAACAGAAAGGTGAGAGTAATAAGAAATCCTATAAGTACACCTACCAACCGATTTACATACTCCAGCCATGTATGCATGGCATTGAAGAGTGAAGCATCATACTGGGGAGGGAGATCTGCAGCATTCGTAGGAGGAATCCACATGCCAAAGCACTGTGGCCAGTCGGGGCAGCCCAGGCCTGCACCTGATGCCCGTACCAATCCGCCTACAAAGATTAAGACTATCGTGGCAATAACTGTTGTTATCGCTGTTTTCTGATACAAATTGAGTTTCATTCTCTGTTCACAAAAAAGTTATTAATTTCGACCTCACGTTTGGCAAATAATAGCTATTCCAAACCGAATCGTTCCTATAGTATCTTTTTATTTTGAAGGGGATATAAAGGTAACATATCACGATCAAATTCATTAATTTTGCCAAGCATTTAACCCGAGAACGACCAAATGAGTAACACAACCACACAAACCGATACCCTGCAAAAATTTACAGGGACAATTGGTGACTATTATGAGCTTACAAAGCCGGGTATTACATTTACCGTTCTGGCAAGTATGCTTATAGGTTTCCTGATGGCTACATCCGGCAGTGTGGATTATATGCTAATGATACATGCAATGCTCGGCACTTACCTGGTTGCGGCCGGAACTGCGGCTCACAACATGTTTCTGGAGCACCGTTACGACGGGCTGATGAAGCGAACCAGCAAACGTCCGCTCCCCGATTCGAGAATTCCCCCAAAGCATGGCGTTATTTTTTCTCTGTCATTAATTTTTTTAGGCCTTATTTATCTCATATTTGTGGTAAACCCGGTTGCGGGTATGGTCTCTGTAGCCACTACGATTATCTACCTGTTCATGTACACTCCGCTGAAGCGTATTTCAGCACTGAATGTGTTTGTCGGAGCTGTTCCGGGTGCCCTTCCGGTTGTGGGCGGATGGGCTGCTGTATCCGGCACTCTGTTTGAACACGGAATGTGGATTCTGTTTGGGATTATCTACTGCTGGCAAATTCCCCACGTTATAGCCATTGCGTGGGTTTGTGAGAAAGATTATGATCACGCCGGCTTTAAAATGCTGCCCAAAAATGATCCAAAGGGATACAAAGCCGTACTTTGGGTGTTGCTACCCTTAGTCATTTTAATTCCAACCGTTTACAAACTTTACGTGATGGAGCTGATGGGATGGCTTTTCCTTGCAGGCGGAATGCTCACTACACTTGCATTCTTGTGGTACGGCATCAAATTCGCCCTTAAACGGGACATCCCCACGGCAAAGTCCCTTATGTTTGCCTCCTTCGCTTACCTCCCTCTTGTGTGGATTTTCGTCTTTCTGGACTGGATGATTGTTTAACTCAGACAATTATCTACAAACAAAAAAAGGTTCAACATCTATGCTGAACCTTTTATCACATTCTAAGACCTGACAGGTTTTAAAAAACTGTCAGGTTTGAAATACTCAGTTATCTAATCGCCGGATATTTTCCCGGATTAGCTTCGTGCATAATTCCATATACCGCTTCAAAAATATCCTCGGCATTCGGTTTTGAGAAGTAATCCCCATCGGTAGCGTATGCCGGACGGTGAGGTTGTGCGGTCAGGCATTTCGCTTCCGAGTCGAGGTAGCGATAGCCTCCCTGCTCATCAATTACCTGCTGCATCATGTAGCCTGTTGCTCCACCGGGCACATCTTCATCTACAAACAGAATTCGGTTAGTCTTTTTAAGTGATTCCAGAATCATTCCGTTACGGTCGAAAGGTAACAGTGTTCTGGCGTCAACGAGCTCAACAGAAATACCGGCTTCCTCTAACTGCGGAAGCACCGATTCTATCAGGTTGAATGTGGATCCATAGGAAACAACCGTAATATCCTCTCCTTCCTGAACTACTTCCGGAACTCCAAGCGGTAGCGTGAACTCACCAAGATTATCAGGTAATTTCTCTTTCAACCTATAGGCGTTTAGCGGCTCCACAATCAGCGCCGGATCATCTCCCTGGAACAGAGTATTGTAGAAACCTGCAGCATGTGTAAGGTTTCTTGGCACGCAGACATGAACTCCCCGAACTCCGTTGATAATCATACCCATCGGCGATCCGGAGTGCCAGATTCCCTCCAGGCGGTGTCCACGAGTCCGTACAATCAGCGGATAGGCCTGACCTCCACTGGTTCTGTATCGAACGGTGGCAACATCATCACTCAATCCCTGGAAACAGTAGAGCAGGTAATCCAGATACTGAATTTCTGCAATAGGTCGTAATCCTCTCAGCGACATCCCGATTCCCTGCCCCAGAATCGTGGCTTCCCGAATTCCGGTGTCGCTCACCCGAAGCTCTCCATACTTATCCTGCATGCCTTCCAGGCCGAGGTTCACATCACCAAGTTGACCAACATCCTCGCCAAATACGAGCGCATTCGGATACTTTTCAAAAATCTTGTCAAAATTGTCGCGCAGCACAACGCGACCATCCACATTTTTTGCATCATCAGAATAGGACGGTTCAATCTCTTCCACATTTAGTGGAGAGTTTGGAGTATCACTGGTCAGATTGGAGTTAAAACGCTTCTGATTCTCCTCCTGTTGATGATCGAGCCATTTAATCAGGTCACTTTTCGCTCCGGACTCTTTTCCTCTAAGGGCAAACAACGCCTGGCGTCCAGAAGAAATCACATCCTTACGAATCACATTATTCTTTCTGCTCAATCCCTTTTTGATCTCTTCCAATCTTTCATCATCATCGTGATTGGATATCAGACTATCGATCAAAGCTAACATCTCATCCTTCTGCTGTTTGATCGGATCCTGGTACTCTTTCCAAGCCTTTTTCTGAGCTTCCCGGACTTCCTTTTTAGCCTCATCTTCGATTTGATCCAGCTCTTCAGGTTTTGCCTTTTTCTCATTCTCAATCCACTTTCTGAACTGATTGATGCAGCAGTACTCCTCCTCCCAGTTCAGCCGCTCTTCGTCTTTATAACGCTCATGCGAACCGGATGTGGAATGCCCTTGTGGCTGAGTTACCTCCTCTACATGAACCAGAACAGGAACATGCTCGTCACGCGCGATTTTTGAAGCTTCAGCATACGCATCCAGCAGTGCCTGATAATCCCACGCTTTCACGTTAATAATCTCAAAACCCGGCTGTTTTTTAGTACGCTTAAAACCTCGTAAAACTGAAGAAATACTCTCTTTTGTGGTTTGATACTTTTTAGAAACAGAAATTCCATATCCATCATCCCAAACCGAAATGACCATTGGCACCTGGAGAACACCTGCCGCGTTGATCGTTTCCCAGAAAATCCCCTCAGATGTGCTGGCGTCACCAATCGTACCCCAGGCGATCTCATTTCCATTTTCTGAAAATTGTTTCCAATCGCTCAGCAGATCATTTTCACGATACACTTTAGATGCCTGTGCCAGTCCCAAAAGCCGTGCCATCTGCCCCGCTGTTGGCGACATATCCGCAGATGTATTCTTCTGAGCTGTTTGATCTACCCAGTTGCCCTCTTCATCAATCAAGCGAGTGGCAAAGTGCGCGTTCATTTGACGTCCGCCCGAATTCGGATCTTTCTCTGTGTCAGGATTGGCATAGAGCTGAGCAAAAAACTGTTCCACCGTCAGCTCCCCAATTGCCATCATAATGGTCTGATCGCGATAGTAGCCGGATCGGAAATCACCATTCTTAAAATGTTTGGAAAGCGCAAGCTGCGGAAGCTCTTTACCGTCACCAAAAATTCCAAACTTCGCTTTACCCGTGAGCACCTCTTTTCTACCAAGAAGTGACATCTCACGACTCATGCAAACAAGTTTATAGTCATTTAATATATCGTCGGTCTTTTTCATTTTCTTTTCTTTCGTCGCTTGTTTGCTCATAGTCTTGAAAATTTTACTTATCGTTTCTTACGCAAAAATCGGGCGGCGGAATAATACAACCCTGTGATATAATTTCAAAAAAGATTGAAAGCGATTCTACCCAATGCAGAATCAACTACTTTCTGAACACTAAAGAACCGGTGATCGATCAAAATTCAACCGGTTTATTTAAATTAATAATTCATAGAAATAGGCACATAATCTCCCTGCATCCTATCCAAGGAGAATATACAAATAGACTTAAAACTGACCGATGGATTACTCCACCGGTCAACCATCAAGAATTATAAATCCTGCTACGTCATGTTAATTGGGTCGAGAGCTTTTTCCAGCTCTTCGTCCGACAAGTCAGTCATTTCCCTGGCAACATCCATTACGGATCTATTTTCAGAAAATGCTTTCTTGGCAATTTTCGCTGCTTTGTCGTACCCGATTAGTGGATTCAACGCAGTTACCAGAATTGGATTTTTACCCACCATCTGGCTGATTACTTCCCGACGGGCTTCCAGTCCACTTACGGATCTGTCCGCAAAGTTTCTGGCTGCATTTGCAAGAATTTCAATCGACTGAAGCAGGTTATGTGCTACTACAGGGAGCATCACATTCAGCTCAAAATTACCGGACTGTCCCGCAACCGTAATGGTTGCGTCGTTTCCAATCACCTGGGCAGAAACCATTGTGAGCGACTCCTCAATCACAGGATTCACTTTACCCGGCATAATTGAAGATCCGGGCTGAAGTGCTTTCAGCTGAACTTCACCCAATCCGCCATTTGGTCCCGAGTTCATCCAGCGGAAATCGTTTCCGATTTTCATCAAACCAACAGCAAGTGTTTTAAGCTGACCGCTCAGCTCAACCGGTGCATCAACAGTGGCCTGTGCTTCAAAATGGTTCTCAGCTTCACGGAATTTTTCTCCGGTAGCTTTGGCAACCTCAGCGGCAAACTTTGCACCAAACTCCTCGTGGGTATTAATCCCTGTTCCCACTGCCGTTCCTCCCTGAGGAAGTTCCAGCATGCGTTCAAGAGCTGACTCAACCCTCGCAATGCCAAGCTCGATCTGTCGGGCATATCCGCTAAACTCCTGCTGAATGGTCACCGGCATAGCGTCCATCAGGTGGGTTCGGCCGGTTTTTACAACATCTTTCAGTTCTTCACCTTTATCCAGAATGGTTTTGTGAAGATGCTTCAGCGCCGGAAGAAGATTATTCCGAACAGCCAATACAGCAGAAATACGAATGGCTGTAGGGATTACATCATTCGAACTCTGGCCGTAATTTACGTGGTCGTTTGGGTGAATGGTAACTTCAGTGTTCTCTTTCAGCTCATTTGCTCTCTTTGATATAATCTCATTCGAGTTCATATTTGTGGATGTGCCGGAACCGGTTTGAAAAATATCGAGTACAAAATCTGAGTCGAATTTTCCTTCTATTACCTCTTCGGCTGCTGCCTGAATTGCCTTGGCAACATTTTTGTCAAGCAAGTCCAAATCAGCATTTACTTTGGCTGCGGTGTGCTTAACTCGCCCTAAAGCAGAAATAAAGTTTCTGTTGAATCGAATTTTACTGATCGGAAAATTATCAAAAGCACGCTGTGTTTGTGCTCCGTAGTATGCGTTTACAGGCACTTTCACTTCGCCCATAGAGTCTCTTTCAATGCGGAATTCACTCATAATCTTTTGTCTTTAATTTGTTAAGAGTACGTTCGAATTTAGAATACAGAATATTTATTCTTCTCTTTTTAGAAATGAAATCGAATTGTTCTCCCATTTTGGGAAACAGGTGTTCAAACCCAGTGAGTTTCACTTCATTTTATCAGAAGTTCAAAATTCAAATTGAGAGCTCCTGTTTCTAACTTCGAACCGGTATCAGTTAGAAAACTATACTTAATAAGGTAGGGTTTTTTGCTCAGAATTTGAAGGGAAGCGCTTCCAGTTTGATCAGTTTTTAAATTGGGTTAGGAGGTCACTTCTAAGCTATTTACAGATGGGAATGAGGGATAAAAATCAGAGATCTTTTTTGTACATACGGTATCTCTTATCCAGAGTACCTCCAATTTTTTCGGCTACGCGTACCATTTGAACGTTGTTTTCCAAAATCCAGCCTACTTCAGATGAATAAACGCCCTCCTCTAGTCCATTTTCAATGGCTTCGCGATGGAGCAGAACATCGATACCTCTCCCCTGGTACTCAGGAATGACCCCCATCAGGGCAGTACGTACTTTGTCGATCTTATTCTTGTTCATCAAAATTTTAAGCCAGCCAAACGGTAATAATTTACCGTCCATGTTTCTAAAAATTTGATTGTAGTCAGGAAGTGCAACAGAAAATGCCACCGGTTTACCGTCAATTTCGGCAATGTGTGCAAAATTAGGATCGACGATCGTCTTCAAATCTTTGGCCAGGGCATCAAACTCCTCTTCGGATAGCGGAATAAAACCCCAGTTATTTTTCCAGGCTGAATTAAAAATATCACGTATAATTTTTACTTCTTCCTTGATCTTTTTCAGCCTGAGTTTACGAATCGAGATCCCGGGCAGTCGTTTTTTTACTATCTCCATTGCACGGTTTGCCCGATCCCGGTCTACGCTGTCCTGTGTGACCAGATATGTAAGAAGGTCCATCGATTTTTCGTAGCCTGCTCCTTTCAGAAGTTTATCGTAGTAGGGTTTATGATAGGGCATCATTATACTGGGATACTTATCAAACCCTTCCACTAATATACCAACCTCATCCATCATACTTGGATTTGCAGGGCCCAAAACATCCGTCATTCCTTTATCGCGAAGCCAGTCCTCAGCAACGCGAAAAAGCAGATCGGCAGTGGATTGCCGGTCTATACACTCAAAAAACCCAAAAAAACCGGTTTTCGTATTGTGAAAATCGTTAAACCTGTGGTCAACAATAGCGGCTATGCGGCCGGCCGGCTTACCTTCATGCTCTGCATTGAACAGTGCAATTTCTGCATTATTAAAGAATGGATTTTTTTTAGGGTTGAGCAGTTTTTTCTGCTCCATCAACAAAGGAGCTACCCAATAGGTGTCATTCTCATAATGAGAGTAAGGAAATGAAATGAATTCCTTCTTTTCGGAATCTGAAGAAATAAACGTTACGCTGTTACTTTTCGGTTTACCTTCCACTTGTTCCGTCTGTTTTTAATCTACGCCTATGAGTGAGCGTCCGTTTTTATCGATGATTCCGTGCTTTATTCCCACATTCTTGAATGCGCTCAATATCATGTCCAAATGCTCATCAGTGTGTGTGGCCATGTAACTGGTTCGCACTAAAGCCTGACCCTGAGGTACGGCAGGTGGAACCACGGCATTAACATAAACGCCCTCTTCGAAAAGATCCTTCCAGAAGCGGAAGCAGTCATACATCTCGCCGATAACAACAGGGATAATAGGTGTTTGGCTAGACCAAACATTAAAACCAAGATTACGAAGTTCGGTTCGCATGTAATTGGAAATCTCTTCCAGTCGCTCAAGTCTCCATGTCTCTTCCTGTAATATTTCAAGAGATTTCAACACGGTTGCTACGTTTGCCGGCGGCATACTGGCACTAAAAATATGAGCGGGAGACTGGTGGCGAATAAATTCGATGACCGGGCGATCGCCGACTATAAATCCACCGAGCGATGCAAAAGATTTTGAGAATGTACCGCTAATTAAATCCACTTCATCAGACAGGCCAAATACAGAAGCTGTACCTCGGCCTCCATCACCGACTACCCCTACTGCGTGCGCGTCATCCAGATAGAGAGCAGCGTCAAATTCTTTGGCAAGTTTTACAAGATCCGGCACTTTAGCCAAGGTTCCGGACATAGAAAATACTCCATCCGTAACAATAATCTTACCGGCTTTTGGATCTGCTTTCTCAAGCATTGTACGCAAATGATCCATATCGTTATGTCGATAGCGCACTGTTTTTGCATTAGAAACCTGAGTTCCTACAACAATACACGCGTGATTATCGCGATCGGAGAAAATTATGTCATTTCTACCGGCAATGGTTTGAATAGAGCCCTCATTGGTTTGATATCCGGTACTAAAAAGTACACAAGACTCTTTATTCATAAACTTTGCAAGCTTCTCCTCCAGTTCGAGGTGAAGATCAAGAGTACCGTTTAAGTACCTGGAACCTGTACAGCCTGTGCCATAGGTTCCAATTACATCTTGCGCAGCTTTAATTACCCGAGGATCATTAGTAAGTCCCAGATAATTATTGGAACCTGCCATGATAACTTCACGTCCTTCAATCTGAACTGTTGTACCATCGGTTGCTTGCAGGGGTTTAAAATAAGGATATAATCCCTGCGCCTTGATCTCATCGGCTTTTGTAAAATCGTACGCTTTCTTAAATATACTTTTATGAGAGGTATCGGCTTTGGAATCCGCCATGCTAAAAAATTACATTTTCATTAATCAGGTAAATATACCGAGTATTACTTTTCTATCAAATTATTGTAACGTGACTATTACCTATTTAATTCACGTTCTTCAGGAAGTTGATATACCTTCCAACGACAGTATCCCAGTTAAAATTCTCTCTTACGTATTTTTCTGCTGATACTGACAGTTCTGTAAGATTATTTTTTAATACTTCGTTCACTTTAGAAGAGAATAATTCCGCATCACCGTGGGGTACTCTGTAACCGTTAACTCCCTGTTTAATTACATCCTTGATCCCTTCAAGGTCGGAGGCTACTGCAGGTACTCCTGCCCGGTTAGCTTCCAAAAGCACAATACCAAAACCTTCCATGTCTCCTTCCACCGGGATGTTAGGCATCACAAAAAGATCTGATCCGGCATAGGCTGCATTAAGTACTTTATCAGGTTGTTTGCCGGCTATGATGATACGTTCTTTGTCGGGTGATTTCTCTCTGGCTTGTCTTATATTTTCATTTTCCGGTCCGTCTCCAACAATCAAATAAACTGTATTTTTATCAATTTTCTCAAAAACATCTTCTATAAACCACTGATGTCCTTTTCTCTTTACTTGCCGCCCAACGGTCAGCAGTAATTTCTTATCTGACAAATCAATTTCAAATTCATTCTCCAGGATTTTTCGTGCATCGTCCCTATCAGGCAACTTTTTCAGTACGCTCATATCAAATCCGTTGGGAAGTGCCACACCTATTTCAGGTGACATCCCGCGCTCAATACAGGCCTGCCGGGTAGCTGAAGAGACCGAAATCACACCCTGCAAGTTTTGAAAAACATACTTGATGTACCATTGATACACAAAAAACGGGAGAGTAACATCCTGTCCGTGATTTATCGTTACACATGGTTTTTTGGGTTTGCGGATCATAAATGGCAAAACTCCGGCAGTTACCATTGATGAAAATAAAATCACATCCGGATTAAATTTTTTCACTACCGAAGGAATTCTCCAAAGAAGAGTTAAAAGAAAGAAAAAGGTTTTGATACCTATATTCTTCCAGGAAGCATTCAAAATAATTGTTTCTATCTCTACATCATCCCTGCGCTTTAACGCATTCACCATCTGGATGCTTACATTTTGCATGCCTCCAACATTTTCGAGAGGCTGATCTTTTGGGGGGTGTAAATGTGATATATAAAGTATTCGCACTCTTACTGCTTATAAATCTAAGGCTTGCTCGTAGTAGCTGAGCAATTTTCCATTAATATTTTGCCAACTGTAATTTCCGGCTTTCTGTCTGGATGCATCAGCCATCTTCTTCCTCAAACCGGGATTCTGAACTAACGTTTCAATATACGTGTAAAATAGGTCACTTTTTTCAACCGGCGCAAGATATCCATTCTCTTCATGATCCACCAATGATTTGCTGCCAACAGCATCGGCCACCACACAAGGCAAGCCACTTGCCATCGCTTCGAGTGTAACATTCCCAAACGTTTCTGTATCGGATGGAAAGAAAAAGATGTCACTGCCGGCATACGCTTTGGATAAATCTTCACCGGTCAGGAATCCTGTGTAAACTGCATCAGGTAATATTTGTTTCAACTCATCTCCTGCAGGACCGTCTCCCACTACCAGTGCTTTTACATGATCGTGTTTTCTCATTAATCGGTTTAGCACATCAGAATACAGCTTTAAATTTTTTTCCCACACCAGCCTTGAGATAAATGTCACCACTACATCATCCGTTTTAAAGCCCAATTTCTGTCTCCACGCCTCGTCCCTGTTTTCCGGTTTAAACTGATCTGTATTTATTCCCCTGGCCCAGATCTTCAGATCGGTTTTCACTCCCTTCTCTTTCAGCCAGTCGGCCATGGATGGAGTTGGAACATAGAGCTGCTCGCAGTGGCCATAAAACCAATTCAGGTATTTCCAAAGCACCGGCTCCAGAAAAGAAAGTTTGTAGTACTTTAAATAGCTGGTGAAATGAGTATGATAGGATGAGACAACAGGTTTATCATGATCCATTGCCCACCATAACGCTTTAAATCCCAATACATCAGGGGTTGCTATATGCACAAGATCGGGCTTAAACTCTCTAAGATGTCTTCTGGCTTCTGAAGATAAATCAGTAGACATCCGGTATTCCGGTCTGCCGGGTAAGCTTACTGAAGGTACAGCAACAAAATCACCCGAGTGCTCCAGTGCAGGTTCATCAATTGTTGGTCCAAAAATTTTAAACTCAATATCGTTTTCCAGCATAAACTTAACCATCCGGTTTAGTGTTAAAGACACACCGTCGCGAATATGGTTATAATTTCCCGTGAATAGCGCTACTTTGAACCTGCTCATGTAGTTTTTATGCAATGGGTAACTTTGTATTTTAGAAACGTTACCGTTTTTAGGTTGACAAAATTTTAAAGTATTGAATATACAAATTAAATGAACGCATTTGTTACCGGTGGCACCGGATTTATAGGAAGTCATCTTACCGACGCTCTCATTGAACATCCTGATTATAAAGATGTAAAATGCCTGGTTCGGAGCCATGAGAAATGGCTTGAAGGGAAAGATTTTACGAAAGTAGATGGAGATCTTCACTCCATTCAAGCGATCAATAAGTCCCTTGATGATGTTGACGTTATTTTTCACATCGCTGCAATTGTGAAAGCGCCAACCCAGGCTGAGTTTGACCATGCCAACGTAGAAGCAACAGAAAACCTTCTGCGACTGGCTATGAAGAACAATATAAAAAAGATGGTCATCTTATCATCTTTGGCGGCGGCAGGTCCCAGCAACGGCTCACCGCTTACCGAGGAAGATCCGATGAACCCCGTAAGCATGTATGGAATATCTAAAAAAAGAATGGAAGAGATGATCCATAACATTGCGCCGGCTGACATGTCTGTTACCATATTGCGTCCGCCTGCTGTTTATGGACCGCGGGAAGACCAGATTTACACTCTGTTTAAAATGATGAAATATGGTATCGCGCCGATTGTTGGGGATGGCAACCATCCCGAATTGTCCATTATATACGTAAAGGATGTAGTTCAGGCAATTCTGAAATCTGCCAAACAAACCGAACCCGGTATCCATACCTATTTTATTGATGGTGATAAGGTTGCTAACTGGAATATGATTCGAGACATTGTCACCACCGTACTTAATAAGAAGAATCTACCAATTAAGCTGAACCCGTCATGGGTTAAAAAAATTGCAGGTGCTGTGGAAACTACTGCATCATTTTTTGGTTTATATCCCGTTATTAACCGGGAAAAAGCGAACGAAATGATTCTTGAGTGGACTTGCACACACGAGAAAGCAAAACGCGAACTGGACTTTGAACCTGAATATTCTCTCGAAGAAGGAATTTCCCGTACTTTGAGATGGTATAAAAAAAATGGATGGCTATAACAGAATGACGAAAAAGTATCTTCCACTCACTCTACTACTTCTTTTCATCGTTGATGCAGGTTCATCAGCTATTGCCCAGGTTGCTCACGATTTCAGACATCGTATGGAGATTCCCGAAATTCTGAATGTTCACAGTTCAGAAACTCATCTCTACGTTCTTTCTGAAAGCGAAGGTTTGATTGTATTCAGGGCTCATGATGATTCCCCTCAATGGCTCTACTCCTCAACCGGTATGCAGCAAAGAGGGCATATTATCGACAGTGACATCCGATTCGCCTACATCTATGGAAATAACCGAAGGCTTACTGTTGTTGAGCCTACTTCCGTTCTAGGTGTCTACTCTGCCACAGTATTACCGGCAAGACCTTTAGCCGTCGAAAGAGTATCGAACAATCTTTATATAGCCCTTGGAACAAACGGTTTTGGCAAAATCAACCTGGAAACTCCCGAATCTGTAGATTCTGATGTTGAGTTTCCATTTGGTGAAATTTTTCAGAATAGCCGGGTACACAGCCTCGCATCTGATAAAAACAGATCGCTATATGTGCTTAGTGACGGAAATCAAATAGACATTTTTTCGCTCTCTTCCGACCCCAATATGGAAGATCAACTGGACCATGTAGAACGTGTTGAAACAGAGCGTAGCATTGAAAAAATATTTATCACAGACCAGGAGCTTATCGGATCAGACCGGTCCGGTAATGTATATTTAATAGATTCTGACGGCAGAATGCGGCGTACCGCCCAGGTTGGCAGTTCTGTTGATAAAATTGAGGTCTGGAATAACCGGCTCGTAATTAGAACAACAGAAGGTAAACTCTGGATTGGTGAGTTTGGAGAATCACTGACCGAGTGGAAATCTGATCCCAATGCTGGCAACTATTTTACAGTTACGGGTGGACAACTCTGGGTGTCTGAGTTCAATCAAATATCGCCTGTAGTATTAACATCCGGTGATGCAGCAGGTTCGGGACAAAACGGTAACGGCACATTTGCCCTACAACCAATTGATAATATTACACTGCCCTTCCCAAGACCATTAATACTACCGATCAAATTAGATAACGGGTACAATCCGGGTGAAGTAACGTTCAGCTACAGTGCATCTTTTAATAACGCACGTATTCGTGGAAATACATTTTACTGGCAGCCTTCAGCCACACAAACAGGAAGGCACAGCGTAACCATTACGGCAACAAACAGCGCCGGACAAAGTGCCAGCCAGGAATTTATGATAGATCTGAGGCCATTTAATGCTCCACCGAGATTTTCTTCTGCCCGACCTATCACCGTTCCTGTTGGCGAATCGTTTGAATATCAAATAAGTGCTATTGACCCCGATGGAATGGATCAGGATTTGATTCGATATTTAGGCGTAGATCTGCCCAGCGGAGCCAGTATCAATGAAAAAACCGGACGCTTTACCTGGACACCTAATATTCGTCAGGTTGGCTCCCATACTTTTCAGGTAATTGCCACTGATCAATTCGGGGCAGCTGCTTCCCAGGATTTTGAAATCCGGGTTGTGGAAATTGAAGAGACCAATTCAGACCAAGAAAATTAGAGTGTCACACACCTTTTCTAAACAGCTTCTCGACTGGTATTATACCAACAAACGTGATCTGCCCTGGAGAAAAACAGACTCTCCATACAAGATATGGGTTTCGGAGATTATGCTTCAGCAGACTCGTGTTGACACGGTTATTCCCTACTACTTCCGTTTTTTAGAGGCCTTCCCTACCGTTTATGATCTGGCCGATGCAGAACAGCAGCAGGTATTAAAACAGTGGGAAGGCTTGGGTTACTACAGCCGCGGCCGAAATTTACATCAAGCCGCAAAAATGGTTGTTGAGGAGTTTGAAGGCAACATTCCTTCCGATTACGATACAATCACGCAGTTGAAAGGCATTGGCCCCTACACGGCAGCCGCTGTTTTAAGCATCGCTTTTCAGAAAAAACACGCTGTTGTTGATGGAAATGTGATACGAGTTTTGGCAAGATACTACGGTATTGAAGATGATATACGTTCAGGCAAAACTAAAAGCAGGGTCCAGTCTTTAGCAGACGATCTTATTTCTGATGAGAATCCGGGTGATTTCAATCAAGCTGTTATGGAGCTTGGAGCTACTGTCTGTACTCCCAGGAATCCACTTTGTGATCAGTGCCCGTTATCGAACGATTGCGTTGCCTATCAAACCGTAAGAACTGACACAATCCCCTATAAATCTCCGGCCAAAAAAGTGCCCCATCATCAAATTGCGGTAGGATTAATCGTCAATCAAAATAATGAACTACTCATCGCACTTCGGCCAAATGATGTAATGCTGGGCGGATTGTGGGAGTTTCCCGGTGGAAAAAAAGAGAGTGATGAATCGCTACCTGAAACTGTGAGCCGAGAGCTAAATGAGGAGCTCGGTGTAGAGGTTAGCGTTTTCGGAAAATTTAAAAAACTGAAACACGCATACTCTCACTTTAAAATTACCTTGCACGCTTTTTGGTGTACCGTAACGAATGGAGCTCCCAAACCGATCAGCGGTAAAGAGCTGAGATGGGTATCACTTTCAGAGATTGATCAGTACCCGTTCCCGAAAGCTAATAAAACACTGATCGAAGAGTTAAAACAGATGGAAAATTCTGATTTAACCAGGTTCATCTCTTCATGAATTTCCGCCCTACCCTTCGCAGAAGATCCTACAGCTCATTGATGGAATTGAAACCACTGTTGGACAAAATAAACGATGAAGTGGAACAGCCGGACTATATCCAATACGATCCGGTTCAGTTCATGCACATGTTTACGGATAAAAAGGATATTGAAGTAGCCGGATTTTTCGCTGCCACGATGGCCTGGGGAAGACGGGATATCGTTGTTGCAAAGATTGATGATCTGTTGCGGCGAATGGATTATCAGCCTTATAAATTCGTAATGAGTTATGAACAGAAAGACTTCAAAGAGCTAAAAGGATTCAAACATCGGACCTTTAAACCGATCGATATCCACGGTTTGATTCTGGCATTGCAGAATATTTACAGCGAGTATTCAGACCTTGAATCGTTCTGGAAATCTTGCAGAGAGCTGGGGCTGGAACAGAATCGCCCTTTTCTCGCAATTTTTCACGAACGCTTTTTCTCCATGAGCAGTGACCTGGCCGGTCGAACTCGAAAACACGTCTCCAATCCTGAAAAGGGAAGTACCTGCAAAAGGTTATACATGTATTTGAGGTGGGCCATCCGGAAAAATAGTCCGGTAGACGTTGGTATCTGGAATTTTATGGAACCATCTGAACTGCTTATTCCATTTGATGTACATGTGGCTCGTCAAGCAAGAAAATACGGGTTGATTACTCGCAGGACAGACGACTGGAAAACGGTTAATCAACTCACAGAAACGTTATCACTGATGAACCCGAAAGACCCCGCCAGATATGATTATGCACTCTTTGGCATCGGGGCCCTTGGATACACACTGCCGAAGAGATTTATTTTAAACAAAGTTTAATTTCAGGCTATTATGTACCGGCCTGAAAAAAATTTCAAATATTTCTGTAAGGGATCAATCAAATTTGTATCATACATATAAATTGAACATATACTCATTTTCTTTAAACAAGGATGACAATATGTTGACACCGGATTTTCTTAGATTGTATCAGAATAAATAAAACAACCTATAAACAGATTACCATGGCAAAAGAAAACGACAAAGCAAAAGCAATTGATATAGCAATCGGGCAGATTGAAAAGCAGCATGGTAAAGGAACCGTGATGCGATTGGGTGATAATCCCTACAACGAAGTGGATGCCATTTCCACCGGCTCCATCATGGTCGATTATGCGCTCGGCGTCAGCGGAATTCCGCGGGGAAGAGTTACTGAAATTTATGGACCGGAAGCCAGTGGTAAAACAACTCTGGCACTTCAAATTATCGCACAGGCTCAGAAAAAAGGCGGATACGCTGCATTTATTGATGCCGAGCATGCGTTTGACCCGAAATATGCACGCAACCTTGGTATCAACACTGACGAACTGCTGGTTTCTCAACCCGACAGCGGTGAGCAGGCACTCGAAATTACCGAAACACTGATACGGTCTGGTGCGCTGGATGTAATCGTTGTTGACTCCGTTGCCGCCCTGGTACCGCGCGCTGAACTTGAAGGCGAAATGGGGGATTCCCACATGGGTCTTCAGGCTCGCTTGATGTCTCAGGCACTGAGGAAAATTACCGGTGTTGTGAGCAAAACACGAACTGCATGTGTGTTTATTAACCAGGTTCGGGAAAAAATTGGAGTGATGTTCGGTAATCCTGAAACGACCACCGGTGGACGTGCCCTGAAGTTTTACTCATCAGTTCGAATCGACATTCGCAGAATTGGATCGATTAAGAAAGGCGATGAGGTTCTGGGTAATCGTACCAAAGCAAAAATTGTGAAAAACAAAGTAGCACCGCCTTTTAAAGTTGTTGAGTTCAACATTCTTTACGGACAAGGCATTTCCCGAATCTCTGAAGTTCTCGATCTGGCCGTTGAGTACGATATCATTGAAAAACGCGGAAGCTGGTATCGTTACGATGGAGAACCAATCGGACAGGGAACCGACGCTGCCATGCAGTTTCTCGAGGAAGATGAAGAACTGGCAAACAGAATTGAACAAATTGTTCGCAAAAAGTTAATGCCGGATGAGAATCCGACCGAAGAGGAAGCCAAAGAGAAAGAGACAGCTAAAGAGGAAAAATAGTAACCCATGAATAATAAATGGGGTAAAGAAAAGCGTGAGAAACCGGATATTTCAGATAAACTTCCTCTGAAGATCACATCCATCTCTCCTCAAAAAAAGCGAAAAGACCGTTTTTCGCTTTTTCATGAGAATACTTTTCTTGTCGGTGTTTCATCCCAGACTTTGATTGATCTATCTTTAAAAAAAGGCGTTGAACTGACGCCTTTTTTATTTGAGAGAATATTAGATGCTGAGGAGTATCAAAATATTAAAGATACTTTTTATGACTATTTGAGTCGGCGAGATCACGGATCGTTCGAACTTAAACAGAAAGCATTGAAAAAGGGATATCCGTCCGAAATCATTGATGATGTACTGGATGAGTTTGACAGAAAGGGGTTGCTGGATGATGAGTCTTTTGCCATAAAGTTTGCTTCTGACAAAGCTGAATTTAAACAGTGGGGACCGGTAAAGATTAAAAGCGCCCTCCGAAAAAAAGGAGTCAGTAAATCTATTGCAGAAAAAGCTGTTCGCAGTATAACTAATGATTTGGACCAAGTGCAGATTTGTGTAGATTTACTCACCAAAAGAAAAAGACATTTTTTACGCGAGACGGATACCTTAAAAAGAAAACAGAAGATGTATCGTTACCTTGCAGGCAAAGGCTTTACCGGGTCCGTTATAACCAAAGCGATCGATACGATTAAAAACGATTTCGATGTTTAAAAACCTGACATTCGAAAATATTTTCAAATCTGTTGTTGGAATTACAGCACTCGCTGTGGTTGCCCTTATCGTTTTTAATTACATCAATCTTGTGGCGTATGCAATTATCGCCATGCTGCTCAGCTATCTGCTTGATCCTGTTGTAAACCGGATGCAGGCGTCGGGTATGAATCGCACATTTGCTATTACTATTACGCTCTCCTCCGTAATTCTCTTAATTGTGTGGATTTCTACAAGTGTAATTCCGATTGTGGCCAATCAAATGGCGGGATTGACACGGCAGCTCACCATAGACAACATGATCTTTATTGCCAATCAGGTTGAGATGCAGCTTCGGGAATATCTCGACTTTATACCACCGGGTTACCTGAGGGAGAATATTGAAATTCTTGCTGAAGACTTTTTCAATATCGGCCGTTTTTCTGACATCTTAAGCGATCTCATCGGAATCTTTACAAATCTATTCGCAGCATTTCTGATCATTCCATTCGCAACATTTTTCTTCCTGAAGGACGGATATAAAATCCGAAGAGATTTGCTAGAGCTTGTTCCAAATAAATATTTTGAATCGATTCTGACCCTGATTGACAAAATCGAAATCCGATTAGGTCACTATTTCAGAAGTGTTGCACTGCAGTGTACTCTGGTAGGTATTGCATCCTGGCTGGCTCTCTCTTTTGCAGGTTTAAATAATGCCGCCTCTGTGGGTATTGCTATCGGTATCTCAAACTCCATTCCCTACTTCGGTCCTTTAATTGGATACATTTTATCCATCATTATATCCATTATAGAAACCGGCGATTTTTCGTTGGTGTTGCCAAGTATTTTAGCTGTACTATTCGCTCAGATATTGGACAATGTTGTTCTGCAGCCACTCATTTTTTCCAAGTCGGCAGATATCCATCCGGTTGCTATACTTTTTATCATAATGGTTGGCGCCCAGACTGCAGGTATTCTCGGAATGTTGATTGCTATCCCAATAGCAACAATCATCAAAATCACATTTAACCAGGTGGTCTGGAGCTTTAACAACTATCATATTTTCCGGCTCAACAGAGAGGCCACAGATCCGTCGCAGTTAAAGGAAAAAATTCCTGAATAGATTCCGGTTCCCGGGGTGAATAATCAACCATCTTTGCCTATCTTCCCGCCGAACTGTTTAATACATAAACTCCCATTTTGAAAAACATCGTCGTGTTTGCTTCCGGATCAGGAAGTAATTTTCAGGCAATTATCGATTTTATCGAAAATGGACACATTGATGCGCAAATTAGCGGGTTAATTGCCAGCCGACCGAATATTGGAGCTATAGACAGAGCTTATAAATACAATATTCCACACTTTGTTTTAGCAACAGATCAATCAGGCGCCGGCCTATCAGATATATTGATTAAAAAACTAAATGAGTGGAAACCTGATCTAATTGTGCTTGCCGGTTTTTTAAAAAAAATTCCTTCTGAAGTTATCGAAGAGTACCGAAATAAGATTATCAATATCCACCCCTCGCTGCTGCCCAAATTTGGAGGCAAAGGCTTTTATGGGATTAATGTGCACAAAGCAGTTATTGAAGCCGGTGAACAAGAATCCGGTTGTACCGTACATTATGTAAACGAGCAGTACGATAAGGGCGACATCATTAAACAGAAAAAAGTGCCCGTTTTAGAAGGCGATACTCCTGAAAGTCTTGCCCAAAAAGTTTTAAAAGAAGAGCACAAACTTTTGCCAAACGTTATCGCTGAAATTTTAAACAATAATTAAACAAATACCGTGGCTTTAAAACCTCTCTCCCACCTCCCGGAAACTCCACTCACAATTAAGCGTGCTTTACTCTCCGTATCTGACAAAAGCGGAATTGTTGACCTCGCAAAGCTATTGCATCAAAACAAAGTTGAAATTCTGAGCACCGGTGGCACCGCGAAAGTGGTAAGAGATGCAGGAATTCCGGTAAAAGATGTAAGCGAGATAACTCAGTTTCCGGAATGCCTGGACGGCCGGGTAAAAACTCTGCACCCAAATATCCATGGCGGAATTTTAGCACGCACAAGCCATGAACCCGACAACCAGGAACTTCAAAAATTGGATATTAAACCGATCGAGCTGGTTATTGTTAATCTTTACCCATTCAAAGAAACCGTCAAAAAAGAGAACATTACACCTGCTGAGGCTACGGAAAACATTGATATCGGTGGCCCTACAATGGTAAGAGCAGCTGCAAAGAACTTTGCACATGTCTCTATTTTAACAAGCCCCGATCAGTACGAGAATTTCAAAAAAGAGTTGTCAGAAGGTGGTGCCATCTCCTTTTCAACAAGGCGAGAACTGGCCCGAAAAGCATTCGAACACACTGCAGACTACGATTCAGCCATTTCTGAGTATTTCACAAGTATAGATGGAAGAGCACTTCCGGAGCAGCTCACCATGAGCCTTCCTAAATCAGCAGATTTACGCTACGGGGAGAATCCACATCAAAAAGCCGGTATCTACGGAAACCAGCAAAATTTTATCGACTGCTTTCATGGGAAAGAGTTAAGCTACAATAACTATCTGGACATTGACAGTGCCTTAAACCTGATGGCTGATTTCCAGAATGACGACCCAACCATCGCAATTTTTAAACACACGGTTCCTTGCGGTGTTGCCACAGATGGGGGTTTAACCAAGGCTTATCGCAAAGCATTTGAAACTGATAAGATGTCTCCTTTTGGAGGTATAGTCATTTCAAACAAAACACTGGATCTGCAAACAGCTGAGGCAATCGATGAAATCTTTACGGAAATAGTCCTCGCTCCTTCTTTTTCTGACGAGGCCCTGGAGCTGTTAACTCAAAAGAAAAACAGGAGATTGGTAAAAGTTCTCAAGTTTCCGGCAGCAGAAACGCTTTCTGTAAAATCTGTATTTGGCGGAGCACTTGTTCAGCAACCGGATTCTGAATCCATTGAGAAAGGCGAACTGCAAACGGTAACCGAGCGTACACCATCAGAAGAAGAGATGGCTGATATTCTTTTTGCCTGGAAAGTTGTGAAGCATGTAAAATCCAATGCGATTGTATATGCCAAAAACCGGCAGACGCTCGGTATTGGAACCGGACAAACCAGCCGGGTAGACAGTTCTGAAATAGCCGTAAATAAAGCAAAGAAAGAGAAACTGGATCTTAAAGGATCAGCAATCGCATCAGACGCATTTTTTCCGTTTGCCGACGGAGTTGAAGCTGCAGCAAGTGCAGGAGCAACGGCTGTTATTCAGCCGGGTGGAAGCATTCGGGACGAAGATGTGATTAAGGCAGCCAATGAAAGTGATATGACTATGATATTCACCGGAAAACGCCACTTTAAACATTGATTTTGAAATATTAAAATCTTATAAAGTTGAATTCGCAAATAGAGCTTCAAAATCGTATTTTCATCCATTGCCCTAAAAATTAACTGAAAAGTCACGCATCTCGATGTCGGATACCTATACCCCAACAAAGACAAAATCAAAAGATTCGAAAAATCAAACAAAAAAAGGTCTGTTTGATTTTCTTTACACAGATATTGCTATTGACCTTGGTACTGCAAATACGCTTATATATGCACGGGATCAGGGTATTGTTCTAAATGAACCCTCAATCGTAGCGTTAAATAATCAGAACGAGCCTGTTGCCACCGGACACGAAGCCCGGCTGATGCATGAAAAAACTCACAGAAACATCCGGACTGTTCGCCCGCTTCGGGATGGTGTTATCGCAGATTTTGAAGTAGCCGAGCAGATGATCAGAGGGATGATCAAAAAGGTGAAAATGAAGTGGTACTCTACAACACGCCAGATGGTGGTTTGTGTGCCAAGTGGCATTACCGAAGTTGAGCGAAGAGCCGTTCGCGACAGTGCCGAGCATGCCGGCGCTAAAGAGGTTTACCTGGTAGATGAGCCCATGGCTGCTGCCATTGGTATTGGTTTGGATGTTCACGAACCGGTAGGTAACATGATTGTCGACATTGGTGGCGGTACCACAGAAATTGCGGTTATTGCCCTTTCAGGTATCGTTTACGCACAATCTGTACGGCTTGGCGGCGACGAACTGAACGACGACATTATCAGCTATTTCAGAAGAAACCATAATCTGCTGATTGGTGAGAGAACCGCAGAGAAGATTAAATGTGAAATTGGATCGGCTGCTCCTCTTGACGAAGAGCTCGAAATGATTACCAAAGGGCGAGACCTTGTGAATGGTGTTCCCAGAACTCGGCAGGTAACTTCTAAAGATGTACGCGAAGCAATTTCCGAATCCGTTAATACAATTGTAGAGGCGATTACCAAATCGTTGGAACAAACTCCGCCCGAACTTTCTGCTGATATTTTAGACCGTGGAATCATGCTTACCGGTGGTGGCGCGATGTTAAAAAATCTCGATAAGTTGATCATGGAAACAACTGATCTTCCGGTTCACATCGCAGAAGATCCACTCACAGCTGTGGTTCGGGGTACGGGAGCAATACTTGAAGACATCGAGTACTACCGAAGCGTAATTTCTTAAGCCCTTAACAATTGAATGCGACGTTTAGCTGATGCCAAAGATTACATCATAACCGCACTTATTCTGCTACTCGCAATCGGTATGATGGTAAGCAGACATGATGGCGGACTGCAAAACGCAAGAAAAGTATCTGTCACCGTTTTAAGCTATTTAGAGCAGCCGCTATCAAACATTCGCATTTACAGGCAGGCATTGACCACCAACACATACCTTCAACGACAAAATATTCTTCTTCAAGATGAGTTGAGTCGTTTAAGATCTGCCGACCAGCAGAACCGTATACTAAGAGAGCTGCTTGATCTTCGTGAAGAGAGTGAACATTCACTTATACCGGTGCAAATTGTCGCAAAAGAGCTTAAGGGATTGAACAATTCACTCACAGTAAATGCGGGAACGGCAGAAGGTATTCAGCAGGGTATGCCATTAATGAATTCTGACGGACTGATTGGGCAAATCAACTTTACAGCAAATAATTACGCACAAGTACTCCCCTACTCCAACTCGCTTTTCAGGGTCAGTGCACGCATACAGGGCTCTCGAGCGTACGGCATTGTTTCCTGGACAGGCAGATCTGAGTATGAACTGATCCTGCAGTACGTTCCTCAAACCATTCCTGTAAATGTGGGACAGATTGTTGAGACTTCCGGTGCAAGTAATCAGTTTCCTCCGGGAATTCCCATTGGGGAGATCACAGCAGTTGAGCCGGGCAGAGGAGTAGAAACTCAAACCATCTACCTGAGAGCATTCGCTGATCTGTTTACACTTTCTGAAGCATTTGTAGTCGCTTTCGAGCCGGATACAACCATCCATCAACTGATTATCCAACAAGAAGAACTGTTTTGATAAAATCAGATACTATACGGTTTCTATTTATTGGTCTTGGCATTGTAGCTGTTCAGTTACTTCTATTCAAGAACTTAAGAATCTTTGACGGTGAGGTAGATCTTGTACTGATCTATTTGATTTGGCTCTGCACAAAACGAAGTAAAACAGAGAGTTTAATTCTTACTGCTTTTTTAGCCTTTTTTCAGGATGCTTTTGCTGATCTCTGGGGACTGAATATGTTTTCAAAAACCCTCATCGTTTTTATACTACACAGTTATTTAAATCGTATATCAGAGAACAGGTTTATTTTTTGGCAAGTATTTTTAATCATATTGGCCGTAACATTTCTTCACAATCTTATCTTTTGGGTGCTCACGATGTTTACAGAGGCTTACACATCAGGTTACATATTCTGGAGTTTGATGGTGGTCAGTACCTTGATGACAGCCGTAATCGGCGGGTTTTTACATCTAGTTAGAACGGACAGGTAGAGATGGCAAGGAGACGAAATCCGGAGCAGACTAAGGCGTCTATACGCATTCTTCAGGCCGTAATTATTATTGGCTTGCTTGTCCTTTTTATACGTGTTTTTCAGCTTCAGATCGTTGACTACGAAAAGTACTCCCCCCTCAGTATGCAAAACTCTCTACGGATGGAGATGATCAATCCCGCACGCGGTTTAATACTTGACAGGAATGGAACCATACTTGTAGACAACCAGCCTATCTACTCTATCACCATCACTCCCGCTAACTTCGACAGGGGGAAAATTCCTCTGTTGGCTGAACTGCTTGGCATTGAAAACGAGGAATTGATGGATAGAATACAGGTTGCGCAAGATTACTCATGGCAGCGTTCCTCGAGGTTATTTACAGAAGTTCCTTTCGAAGTATTTTCAAATATACAGGAAAACAAGTGGCAGTTACCCGGAATCGGTCATCAGGTTGACAGTAAACGAAACTATCATTCTGAACTTCAGGGGTCTCATATATTTGGATACCTTAGAGAAGCATCGAGAGAGGAGTATTTACAATCAGATCGTGTTCGATTAGGTGATAAGATTGGAAAAAGCGGTATTGAAATGGTATACGAAGAGCACCTGAGAGGAGAATTAGGGAGCCAGTACCTTCGCGTCAACGCCTATGGGCAAACTCTTGGACCATTCAATAATGGAGAACTTGACTCACCACCCAGTAAAGGAAGTGATTTAGTTACATCTATAGACGCTGAGTTGCAAAGCTTTGCCGAAAAATTGATGGTGAATATGACAGGTGCTTTGGTTGCCATGGATCCAAATACCGGTGAAATATTGAGCATGGTAAGTACGCCTCAATATGAAATATCCAGATTGGCGGGACGAATGGACATGGACTACTGGAGAACGATTAATACGGATCCTAAAACTCCACTTTTTAATCGAGCCATATCCTCTCGACAGCCTCCAGGATCTACATTTAAGCCTTTCATGGCATTGGTCGGATTACATATGGGTATTTTTAATGAAAATACTGTTTTAACAAGCCCCGGCTACTATTCTCGTGGACGACGATATGGCGACCTCGCTGATCCGGGTGATTACGATATTGAAGAATCTATTGCGGTATCGAGTAACTATTTTTTCTACTGGATGATGGACAGAGTGGCCAGCAACGGTCAATTGAACGAATGGTCCCGATTGATCAAGGATTTTGGGATTGGTCCGCTAAACGGAATAGACCTGCCATCAGAACGATCAGGAATTGTGCCCGACAGCACCTATCTGGATCAGACTTTCGGAGCACGGAGGTGGAGTATAGGTGATCTGATCAGTCTTGGAATTGGCCAGGGCCTTGTTTCTGCATCGCCACTTCAAATGGCCGTTGCTGTTTCAAGTATTGCAAATGGCGGGTATAAAGTTCAGCCTCATTTAGTTAAAGAAATTAAGTTCAGCGAAAACGACATACGGTATACAAATCCTGAAAAGGTACATATTGATTGGATCAGGGACGATCACCTTGAAATTGTACGGCGAGGCATGAGAAGTGTTGTAACCGAAGGGAGCGGACGCTTCTATACCAACTTACCCGATATTGAGGTAGCCGGTAAAACTGGAACATCACAAAACCCGCATGGCGCAAATCACGGTTGGTTTATTGCCTACGCTCCAATGGATGATCCAAAAATAGCGGTAGCAGTTCTGACTGAAAATTCCGGATTTGGATCTATCTCAGCTGCTCCGGTGGCCGGTCTGCTTATGGAGAAATATATCAACGGTGAGATTAGTCCAAGAAGAAACTGGATTCTCGATTACGTTCTAAATTTTCAACCCAGAGTAGAGCAGGAGTCAGAATAGGATGAGGAACTCTAACGAATTTAATTGGCCGGTTCTATTCGCATGGGCAGGTTTGGCTGTTTTTGGCCTTGTAGCAATTTACAGTGCCACTCAGGGTGAGGTTGCCCAGTTTTTACCTGACTATATACAAAATAACTTTGCGCGTCAAACTGTCTGGGTTGGTCTCTCTCTCGTAATTTTGGTTGCCATACAATTTACTTCTCCCAGAACCTTTCAGGGAGTTGCCTACATTTTTTATGGCTTTACACTCATTCTGGCCGTACTAACCATCTTTACCGGGGTTGAAGTTGGCGGTGGACGCAGATGGTTGTCTATTTTTGGATTCAGATTGCAAGTAAGTGAGTTTTTGAAGTTCGCAACAGTTTTGGCTGTTGCCAACTACCTTACTCACAAAAGAGATATGTCGGCCAATAATTTCAAAACAGCGCTGACTACAATTTTAATGATCCTGATTCCTGCGGTGATCGTAATTCTACAGAACGACACCGGTACGGCTCTTGTAATCATTGCGCTGATACCTGTCGTTCTCTTTTGGTCGGGGTTGCCTTACGGTATATCACTTATCATGATATCTCCTGCAATTGTAGGTTATTTCAGTGTGATTGGTATCCCTTTCGGCATTACAGCAGCCATAATTATTGCAGTTGCCGTTCTGTTCCTGCAGAAAAGCAGATGGTATAGTTTATCTGCGCTTGTACTGGGACTGGTAGTTATTATCGGTACCGAAGTAGGATTACAGCATATTTTACAGCCACACCAGCGCGCCAGGGTTGAGGCTTTTGTCAATCCATCCCTGGACCCTCAGGGTGCCGGATGGAATGTACTTCAAGCCACTACTGCGATTGGATCGGGTGGTGTAACCGGTAAAGGATTTATGGCAGGGACTCAGACTCAGCTTCGGTTTTTACCTGAGCAGTGGACAGATTTTATCTATTGTGTAATTGGTGAAGAGTTCGGTTTTATAGGTTCCACCATCCTCTTTATTCTGTACTCATTTCTCTTTTTACGCTTGATGATGATGGCCAGTACCCATAAACACCCCTTTGCCCAGCTGGTTATAATCTCTGTTACGTTTCTCTACTTTACACATTTTGTAATCAACATAGGAAGCGCTACGGCTGTGTTGCCCATTATGGGAGTCCCACTGCCATTTGTGAGTTACGGTGGATCTGCATTTTTAGCCAATACGCTAATGCTTGCCGTCTGTCTGAACCTGGATTTAAACAAGCGATCATTCAGTATCTACAGATAAAACCTCTTCTGAAAATTCCTTTTCTGTTTTCAGCTTGAATGATTTTCTGTGATGTTTTGTGTACCCGTACTTTTCCAATCCCCGATAGTGTTTTGAAGTAGGGTAACCGACATTACTGTCCCAGCCGTAGTATGGGTACTTCTCATGAAGCTGAACCATAATGTCATCTCTGTATACTTTTGCCAGAATAGAAGCTGCAGCAATTGATGCAGAATTATCATCACCTTTTACAATACATTTATGTGGAATTAAGGTGGTGGAAAACTGATTGCCATCAACCAGAAGAAAATCTGGATTGGCCTCTCTCTCCTCGCTGCACTTAATCATTGCCTGAATGGAAGCCTTTAAAATATTCACCTTATCTATTTCTTGAGGCGAGCATTGTTGAACAGTCCAAAACACAGATTTCTCTTTTATCTCAAGTACGAGGTCTCGTCGTTTAACATCAGAGAGTTTTTTACTGTCGGTAATTGCAGGATCGAGTTCTGTGCCGGGCTGAATAATGACTCCGGCGGCTACTACGGGGCCACACAAGCACCCTCTTCCAACTTCATCAAGTCCCATTACCCTGGTAAATCCATCTTTCCATAACTCTGACTCATACCGGTACATCTTCATAGCTTCTCTATATAGTGGTAATAATAATTTCTATTAATTGCCGATCTGTGCAATGATTTATTCTCAATCAGAGTTTATTAAAATGTGAGCTTAAGAGAAACCCTATTTACCTATGCATTTTAAATACTTCGAGTGGTCAGATAAATTTAACAGCAATAACAAACCACCCTTCGATACACTGTTTAATCTTTTTCAGGAACTGCTGTCGATAGCGGGAGGTGATGTATCCCAGGCATTGCGCTGGCTGAATCAGCTCGATGATGAATACAAAATTACGGATCAGTTTGAAGATGAGTATGGACTCGGAGATTTTATAGAGGATCTGAAGGAGCGGGGATATATTAAGTTTGATGAAGAGGAATCAATTATGGTGCCCACTTCCAAAACTGATCGAAGTATCCGAAAGAAAGCTCTGGAGGAGATATTTAATCAATTGAAAAAGGGATCCAAAGGAGGGCATAAAACAGTCTATACAGGACGCGGTTTAGAAAGACAGCCCGAAACCCGCTCCTGGCAGCATGGTGACGACACTGCTCATATTGACGGTACCGGAACACTGATGAATGCCTTAAAGCATACCACTCTGGATCAATTTAGCCTTAGAGAAGACGATATAGAGGTGTACAACACCGATCACTACACATCTTCAGCTACGGTGCTCCTTATTGACTTGAGCCACTCTATGATCCTTTACGGAGAAGACAGGATTACACCGGCAAAAAAAGTTGCCATGGCCCTTTCTGAGTTAATCATGAACAGCTACGAAAAAGATTCGCTGGACATTATCGCTTTTGGCAACGAAGCGTGGAATATTGAGATTAAAGACCTTCCCTACCTAAAGGTTGGTCCTTACCATACCAATACCCTGCAAGGGCTGCAGATGGCTCGCCACACCCTTCAGAGAAAGAAATTTGCGAACAAGCAGATTTTTATGATTACAGACGGTAAACCCTCATGCATGCTTGAAAACGGTAAGCTTTATAAAAACAGTTTTGGTCTGGATCGGAAAATTGTAAACAGAGTGTTAGACGAAGCCGTTAAGTGTAAACGGGATCAAATTTCTATTACAACCTTTATGATTGCCAGAGATCCATACCTGCAGAATTTTGTTAGGGAGTTAACCGAGGCAAATCAGGGGCGTGCGTACTACTCTTCCCTGAATGAACTGGGCGGATATATTTTTGAAGACTACATCCGAAACAGAAGGAAAAACGTGAAATAAAAAAGGCAACCCTAACGAATTAGAGTTGCCCTTAATTTAATCTAAAAAGATTATCGGATTAGATATCCAGTTCTGTCATTACCTCATCCGTGATATCGTACTCATCTCTCACCTGTGGTGAAACATAAAGTATAATTACATCTCCGCCGGAAGTGGTAGTGTTAAGTACATAATCCAAACCCTTGCGAGCTGCAACGGCATCAATTGCCTGCTGAATTTGTTCCAGTAGCGGCTGCATCAACTGAGCACGCTGCTGTGCCATCTCTTGCTGTGCCTGCTGCTGCATTTGACGAAATTCAGTATCAAGCGCATTTAATCGCTCTTCTTCACTTTGGCGTGCCTGCTCAGAAATCACTCCAACTTTTTGCTGATAGAGTTCAACTTCAGTCTGCAGTTCGCGCTCTTTTTGAATAAGCTCATTTTGCTTACGCTCGGCAAAATTTTGGAGACGTTGCTGTACGGCTCTCATTTCAGGCATGCGTTCCAGAACCGCTCTAGGCTCTACAAACCCAATTTTCATATCCTGAGCCTGCACCGCAGGAGCAGCCATGACAGTTGTGATTGCAATGAGAAATAAAAATCCTAATGTGTATACTTTTTTCATGATAATAGAGGGTTCGTATTAGTTCTGTGTAAGTTTTTGAATAACTCTTTCTGTGATGTCAACACCGCGCTGCGATGAATAGTAAACAATGGGGTCGCCCGTGCTGGCCGTTTTGTTAATAACAAATTCCAGACCCAGCTCTTCTGCAACTTCACTCATTGCAGCATCCACCCTGTTAAGAAGTGGTGAAAAAAGTTCGTTTTGGCGCTGCTGAATTTGTCGCTGAATACGATTTTCCATGTTGTTGAGCTCTTCCTGCCTTTCCTGAAGCTGACCTTCGCGGCGTGCTTGCTCTTCTTCAGATAGTTGCCCGGCTTCAACAAGCTCAGAGTATTCCGTCAAATCTTCTATCCAAACCTGATAGCGATCCTGAAATTCTGCCTGTCTTTGCTGGATAAACTGCTGAATTTGAGACTCCACCTGTGCTGTTTCAGGAAGTGCGTCTATTACAGTGTCCGGGTTCATAGTACCTACTTTCAACTGTCCAAAAACAGTAAGGGGCAGTAGTATGAATAGTATTGTCAGAATTGTCTGTTTCATAAATTATGTTGTTGATTAAGCGACCTAAGTTAAAGTTTATAATCTTTAGTTTCTTGTTGGTTCTAACCCTAATTCTAACATCACTTCGTCGGTTAGGTTCCACTGCTGTCGCGCAAAGAGTATCCGGGAGTCCTGAGCCCGATCGAAGATATAATCGAAATCTTCACGTTCCGCCACACTGTTCAAAGCCTCAAATATCCGCCTTTGAATGGGCTCAAGCAACTCTTTTTGTCTGGAAAAATATTCACCATCCGGGCCAAACCTGTTTTCAATCAGCCGATCCAGCTCATCTGTTTTAGCATTAATTTCTTGTAACCTTTCATCCCGTACTTCTTCAGTAAACAGTAATTCCCTGGCTTCAAAATCTTCCTGTAACTGAACAATTTCCTGCTCAAGTTCACGAATCTCCTGGCGCCAGTTATCACTCAACAAATTTAACCTCTGCTCAACGCCACTGTATTCAGGCATATTTTGCATAATGATATCGGTATCAATAAAACCGATTTTTTGGTTTTGAGCTTCCGATACATCAAAACCAACCCAAAGCAAAATTATTGTGAAGCAGAGAATTTTTTTCATCTCATCACTTTTTAAAATGGTGCGCCAATATTAAACAGGAATTCCCATTCACCCGGTCTTAAACCTGCACCTTCGTTTGATGCCGGGGTTCCATCCAGTCTGTAACCGTAACTAAGATCAACCAGACCAAGAATTGGAAGGAATATTCTCGCTCCAAAACCTGCAGCCCGTTTCACTTCAAAAGGATCAAAGCTGTTCAAATCATTAAATGTGTTTCCTGCATCAACAAATGCGTAAGGTATCAACTGAATCTGTTCGGATGATACGGCTGGATAACGCAACTCGAGGGTGTATTTATTATATACACGCCCACCAACCAGGTTTTGGTTTGGATCGAGAGGTGAAATCACTCCATTAAATCCGCCCGGGAAACCACGCAGATCAATATTATCATTCAAGAAATTTTGTCTTTGCTGTATTTGAGTACCACCTAGGAAAAAGCGCTGGAAGTTACTCTGCCCCCGACTGCTCAAATAGCCCATATATCCATATTCGGCACCGGCACTCAGCACCAATTTGCCAACAATCGTGTGATGGTGCTGGTATTCAGATTTAATCTTGTAGAACTGCTGGAAGTCAGGAAGCGGCAGTGCCACCTCGCCAGAAATGCTAAACTTGGATCCGAACCTTGGTGAAATCGGATTGTCCGTAGAATTTCTTTCAATAATGTGCCGCACAGTTAGCAGGTCTGCCCGGCCATCCTCAAAAATTCCGCTAAACCCTGCAACGTTAAAGTGATTATATGTTAATACGGTACGCTGCTGGAAGTAATCATCCGGCCACTGGAGTCTTTGACCCAGACTTACGCTTGCAGAAAATAGCTCGTTTCTTCGTTCCGGCTGCTGTATACCACCGATACGACGGTTACTGTAGTTTAGGAAGTCGTATGATAAACTCACACCCAATGATGTTGGACGCCCTCTCAGCCACGGTTCTGTAAAGCTGAAGCTATAGCTCTGATAACCACGCCCCGTAACCTGAACACCAAGCGACAATCGCTGTCCATCTCCCGATGGTATAGGATTCCAGCCACCCGGCTCAAACATTCTCTGAACTGAAAAGTTGTTGAAGTTAACCCGAGCAGCGAGAATAATTCCAATTTGACGTCCACCAAAACCACCTGAAAATTCAAAGTTATCCGTTCCCTGTGTTTCATCAAGCTGATAGTTGATGTCAACCGTGCGATTTTCCATATCGGGTTGTAGGTCGGGCTGTATTCCTTCAGGATTAAAGTATCCCAGTTGCCCAAGTTCACGAATAGACCTCACAATCGCTGATCGGCTATAAGTTTGTCCGGGCACAGTTCGGAGTGTTCGCCGAACTACATCATCATGAGTTTTGGTATTGCCGGAGAATTCAACTTCACGAATAGTGGCAATTTCTCCCTCTATAATTTCGAAGTTTAGATCCAGAGAGTCTCCGGGTGCGATACGGATGTCCGGATATACATCAAAGAAGAGATAACCGATATTTTGATAGAGACTTGTTATGTCTCCATCATCTCGCCTAAACTCGAGGTTCTCTCTAAATTTAGATTCATTGAACACATCACCACTCTGGAAACCAAAGGCGTTGGTCAACTCCTGATCGGTATAAACTGTATTACCCTCCCAGTTTATATTTCTAATTCTGTACTGCGGCCCCTCTTCAATTTGAATGTCGAATATCACGCCATCTTTACTTCTTCTCCAGTTATCAACGTATACGGAGTCCTCCAAAACACGTACATCCCTATGGCCGTTATCCCGATAGAACTGAAGTACATTTTGAATCCCCTCTTCATACTCATCCTGGGTAAAAACGTGCCGCTTAAAAATTCTCCACCAGCGATCTTGTTTAATCGTTCCAAAGCTGCGCCTTAGCCTTCTGTCGCTAAACTCTTCGTTCCCAATAAAATTAATTTCACGAACTTTGATTCTTTCGCCCGGGTCTATCTCAAATGTGAGTGAGATTCTGTTTCTTTCATCATCGCTCATCTCCTCAACTACATTTACCTCCGTATTCCAGTATCCCTCTTCGCGATAGTAGCGGTAAATGGTATTCAAGGCTTGGTTACGTACTGAATTTGTCACGGCAAATCCTGAGATCAGGTTCAGCCGCTCACGTAAATCCCTGCGGTGTGATCTTTTGCCCCCTACAAGTTCGTAACGCTGCAGGCGGGGCTGCTCCTGTACATTGATATGGATTCTTACCCCTCCCGAAACTCGCTCATGCTCTATGGATACGTCAGAAAAGAGACTGGTGCGGTGTAGCCGGCGGATAGCATCAGATATTTCCTCCCCGGGAATGGTTATTCGATCCCCAACTCGCAAACCACTGCTGCTAATCAAATAGCTTTCGCGGGCCGTTACCAGACCGGTAACCGTTATTTCACGAATTTCATATTCAAGGGGAGAAATTGTAGTCGGGTCCTGAATTGTAAACGTTGTATCCTGCGCAAAACTTTCATTAATGGATAACAGCCCGATAAAAGATACGACTAAGCAAATGAAAAGACTTTTGTATTTGACCACGTGAGAGATAATTACTTCTTTAAGAGATAATTTTATTGATAACTGATGCGGATAGCTTTTTAGCATATCCGTTTTTCACGTTCCCGTACCTACGATCACGCTTTTGATAGGAAAATATTGCCTGATATAACTCATTTCTTCGAAAATCAGGCCAATAAGTTTTAGTAATGTAAAGTTCTGAATAGGCAAGCTGCCATAATAGAAAGTTGCTGATCCGGTATTCACCGCTTGTACGAATAATCAAATCCGGGTCAGGAATATCTGCTGTTGACAAATAGGTGCCAATCAACTCGTCACTTATATCATCCGGTGAAATTTTACCGTCTGAAACGTCCTGAGCAACTTTTTTTACGGCTTCAGTGATATCCCATCTGCCCGAATAGCTGAGAGCCAGACATAATTCAAGCCTATCGTTGTCTTTCGTTAATTCAATCACTTCCTGAAGCTGATTTTGACAAGAACCGGGCAACCGATTAAGCTGTCCGATCGACGTTAGCTTGATATTATTTTTATGCAGTCTATCGGCCTCATTTTTCAGAGAGTTTACCAATAGCTTCATCAAACCGTTAACCTCATCAGAAGGGCGATTCCAGTTTTCCGTAGAAAAAGCATAGAGAGTTAAGTGGTTTACACCTAACTGTGCACAACTTTCAGTTATGTCTCGCACCGATTCCACTCCTGCCTTATGACCAAACAAGCGAATGTTCCCTTTGTCTTTAGCCCATCGCCCGTTACCATCCATGATGATTGCGATATGGTTAGGAATAGAACCGGAAGATTTTACCTCTTCCTGGAGTTTCTTATCCTCTTCGCTTTGGTTGGTATTTGTGAGTGTTAGTGAATCCAATTCAGTTCTTTTATGAAGTGTTACAAGCTTTAAAAAATAGAGCTAAATGATGCGATTTTCAAGAGACATTTATCAGCTCTCCTGCATCATACTCCCTTTCAACAGTAACATCTCAACGGCTGAGAGAGCCGCCTCTGCTCCTTTATTTCCTTTATCTAAGCCGGCACGCTCGGTTGCCTGTTCAACCGTGTCGGTCGTTAACACACCAAATGCTACCGGAACCCCGGAACTCATGTTAAGGTCTGTGATACCTCTTGTAACGGCATCGCAAACATAATCAAAGTGTGGAGTTCCGCCACGAATCACGGCACCAATAGCCACTACTGCATCAGCATTTAAATGATCTATACAGTATTTACTGGCAAGCGGCAGTTCAAACGAGCCGGGGCAGCGTAAGGTAATAATATTTTCTTCTTTTACACCTTTAGCCTTCAGGGCAACTACAGCCCCTTCCATCATTTCATCAGTTACAAATGAGTTCCATTTTGCTGCAACAACAGCTACCTTTTTATCATTAAGACTGCTTTCCGAACCCGGTTTAATTTCTGGCATGACTAAATTAATCTGTTTTTATTATTTCACGTCGGCGACGTGCCATTCTCTTAAGCGACATTACATGCTGGTCTCCCAGCGTTACTATCCCAAAATATGGATCATAATCTTTTTTCCCTTTACCGTGAAAATCACTTCCACCTGTAACAAGAAGATTATCCCGCGCAGCAATTTTTGAGAACGTGCGTTGTAAATTAAAATTATGACTCGGATGTATGCACTCTATCCCATCCAATCCCAAAGAGGTAAGTTCATCAATTTCATCCTTAGTGTAAAGCGGGCCGGGATGGGCTAAAGAGAGTACTCCTCCAGCCTCTTTTGCGATCACTACCAACTCCTTAACAGTAACATATTCTGTTTTAACATTCCCAAGCTTTTCAGTTGAGAGATATCGAATAAAAGCTTCAGCTACAGATGCAACATACCCCTTATGAATTAACACGGCAGCAGCATGTGGTCGCCCAACATTTCCGGGCCCCGCCTCAGCCCGAACTTCATCCATGGTGATATCTAATCCCTGTTTTTGAAGCAAATTTACAATTCGCTTCATGCGGCTTATGCGAGCTTTTTTTTGATTAAAAAGCATCTTTCGAAACCCTTCGTCATTTTCATCAAAACAGTAAATCAACACATGGATTTCTCTCTCTTTCCAAACAGCACTCACCTCAACACCAGGTATCAACTCTATGTTGAGCTCTTTGGCTTTTTCCTTTCCGTTCAGATACCCCTTTATCGTATCATGGTCTGTGATAGAGATGATTTTAAGTTTTTTTTTCGCTGCTTTTTCAAGAAGTTCTTCTGCCGAAAATGCACCGTCTGATGCAATTGTGTGAGTATGTAAATCTGCTTTTCCCAAAATTATGGTTTTAAAATAGAGTCGTACCTTGTTCTGTCACGAACCAGTTCCATAGACTGCAACATGATTTTCTCTCGCTGTAAAAGAGTCTGCTGCCGCTCGTCTCCTTCTTTGGTTTGTGATACCCACTCCTTCTGAAGTTTATTTTCTATATAATCTTTGCTGTCGTAAAGCTCGGCAATTTTAGAATCCCGAAGCAGAGCTTTAAGCTCAGAAATGCTGCTCTCTGCACCAGAATGATCTGCATTCTCCTGAAAATAGTTTTCTAAAGCCTTTAGATGTTCATCTGCAGAAGTCTCAAATGAAAAGCCCTCTTCAATCAACCCCTGTACAAAATCTCTGTATAGGTTCTCCGGCATCTTTTCAGAATCCATTTCGCCGCTGTTCAGCTTTTCATTTATATAAAAGAAAATAGCGTTATCCCTGGTTAGTGCAAGATCCAGTTGAGCCGGTATTTTTTCATCAAAATGGACATCCGGCTCAATTCCATTGCCGTCTCGTACATCTCTTCCATTGCGGGTTTTAAACATCCTGTGTCCTTCAGACTGATCCTGCACAGATTGAATACTCCTTCCGCTGGGTATTAAATATTTGGATACGGTTACTTTTAATGAAGTGTTATAAGAAAGCGGGCGTATTGTCTGAACCAGACCTTTACCAAAACTCTGTTCTCCCAGAATAACTGCCCGATCCAGATCCTGTAGGGCGCCGGCAACAATTTCGGAGGCGCTTGCACTTCCGTTGTTGATCAAAACTACCATTGGCAGATCTTCAAACATTGGCGGCTCCTCTGTGGCATAGGCAGTATTTTGGCTTTCAAAACGGCTTCTTGTTTCAGCAACTGTAATTCCGGGTTCCAGGAATTTATCAACAACTTCAACAGCCTCATTAAGAAGACCTCCGGGATTGTTGCGAAGATCCAGGATCAGGCCTTCGATTTGGCCGGTTCCCTCCAAGTCAAGTAGAGCTTCTCTCAGCTCTTCTCCGGTTTGGTGCCCAAAACGATTTAGCTGTACGTAACCGATTGAATTCTCCGAATCAATGAAGCCGTAATAACTGATATTCTTAATTTCTATTCTTACTCTCTCCAGGTTGAATGTAATCGGGCGATCCACACCTGATCGTGTAACGATAATTTCAATTTCTGAGCCTACATCACCGATTGTCAATCTCTGAACTTCTTCGGGAGTTACGTCAATAATTTCAACTCCGTTTATTTCTACAATCACATCACCCGGCCGCATTCCGGCTTCCCGGGCAGGATATCCATCCATTGGCGCGATAACCACAATCCGGTCGCCCCTGAACCCCGCCTCTATACCGATCCCGCCGTAAGATCCTGAAGTTAATATCTCCATCTGTTGCTGCTCTCCCTCATCTACAAATACGGTATAAGGGTCCAGTTCGGAAAGCATGCCGTTTATGGCATTTTTCATAAGTGTTTC
>LKNA01000085.1 GCA_001564065.1 Chitinophagaceae bacterium T5-Br10_B2g13 | reverse complement strand
TAGATTTTGAACCAATCTATTCGTTTGTCGAATCTATTGTAGTCGAACTACTCCAAAAAATCGCCCCACAATCAACAAATCTACGAACACCCACAACTTTGTAAATTTCGGTTGTGCAACACACACTGAAACCTGTGGCTATGATGTAGGTCATGGCTATGCCATTTCTCTTTTCAGTTAAATTTGATAGGAGAAGTGATTTTACTACCCCAAATTTTTATTGCTGTTGATTTTATCATCTTGAATTGGTGTGTAAAAACCCACCGAGTGTCGTTAGACACGGTTACACATCTTAGCCCCACAATTTATTGTGGGGTGTGGGTAAGCAGAATAAATTTTTGAGTGCCGTAGGTACGGATTACAAAATCTATCATGCCAAAAAACATACGAATTAACGATTTAACAACGTTTGACTTAAAGAATTCAAAATTCTTTCCTACTATAGGAATCCGGAACGATAAAAAATATTTACAAAGGTCTGAATATCATTATGAAAATTACATTTACTTCGATTATTGCACTAACTCTTCTGTTAGCTTTCAATCCTGATAATGCCCTCTCTCAAGTTCAAAATGAGGCAGAAATATCTCCTACTCAAATGAGAAATCTTCTGGACGCTAACCAGGTTCCACTTCACCGTGCAACTAACGTGGAAGGTTCTCCATTTCTGCTTGAAGAATTTTTCGAAGGTGTAGTGAAATTGAAAAATGGCCATACCACAAGACCCATGCAAATTCGTTACAACACTCATACGCAAAGCGTGGATTTTATGAGCGGAAATCTTGCATTTAATGTGACCGGGGACCAAATAGTATCTTTTACGTTTTCGGACGGAAGTCACAACTATAAATTTGAGAAAGGATATGATGCAAGAGGTATTTCTGAGGATGATTTTGTGGAAATTGCAGTGCAAGGTGAAGCCACATTTATAGTCAGGCACTCCACCAATTTCTTTGAGGATGCAGCATCTTACGGGCAAGCTACTCAGGAAGATAGATACGTAACCAGTGAGGTATTTTATCTGAAAGTAGGTGATGATGACTTAAATAGAATCAGACGCCCAAATGAAAGAAGAGTGCTTCGGAATTTTGACCGCTTCGACAATGAACTTGAACAGTTTGTTGATCAAAACAATCTTGACCTTTCTGTAAGAGAAGATGTAGTTAGACTGGTTCGATACTACAACTCTCTGGTGGAATAGTTTTTATATAATTGTGGTGCCGGTAAGATTGAATAACTTTCCGGTGGCCACACCTTTTACTTGATATACTCCATGGCCTTTCTTATTCATATATAGCATCAAGCCTACGGGCACCCGTACTCTACTTGTAACTATTTTTCATAAAAAAATGCATGAAACACGAAATTCCTGAATCACTGCAGCCCTCCTACATCGAATTAAGCAGATCAGCATTGGTAAAGAATTTTGAGTTCTTAAAGAGCCGCGCCAAAAGTGGTGTTCGAATCTCTTCTGTTATTAAAGGAAATGCCTATGGTCATGGAATTTCCTCCTTCATACCTTTAGCGGAATCTTGCGGTATCAATCACTTCTCTGTTTTCAGTGCAGATGAAGCCGAAGGAGTTTTAAAGTTCAGGTCAGACCCGGATACGGATGTTATGATTATGGGAATGATTAGAGACGATGAACTCTCCTGGGCGATTGATAACGGTATAGAGTTCTACCTGTTTGAAATGGGGCGCTTAGACCGGGCCATTGAGGCTGCAGGAAAACTGAATAAGAGAGCGAAAGTCCATCTGCAAATTGAGAGCGGGATGCATCGCACGGGATTTGAGAAAAAGGAGTGGGAGAAATTATTTGAGAAAATAAAGAGCCACGAAGATGAAATAGAAATAAAAGGTATCTGTACTCATTATGCCGGTGCGGAAAGTGTGGCGAACTTTTTTCGCATTCAGAACCAGAATCGAATCTTTAAGGAGGCTTTGGAAACAGCAGAGAAGATATTTGATAATATGCCTCCCATTCACGCATCAAGCTCTGCGGCTTTTTTGACCATGCCCGATAAACAGTACGATATGGTGCGAATTGGGATTGCCCAATATGGATTCTGGCCCAGCCGGGAAACCTACATGCACCACGCCAAAGCTAATGAATTTGAGGAGGACCACGATCCGCTTCGTAGGGTAATGACCTGGAAAAGTGAAGTGATGAGTACGAAATGGGTAAATGCCGGTGAATTTATTGGATATGGGAATGTTTTCATGGCGGGACGTGATATGCGTATCGCTACCGTACCTATAGGGTATACTCACGGATTTGGCAGAAATTTAACCAACTCCGGACATGTTCTAATTCGCGGAGAAAGAGCTAACGTATCAGGTTTGGTAAATATGAACATGATTACGGTTGATATAACCGATATCCCAAATGTACAGAAGGGGGATGAGGTGGTGCTAATAGGCAAACAGGGGGAGGATGAAATTACCGTAGCTTCATTCGGTGAGATGACCAATAATCTAAACTATGAGATTCTGACCCGGTTGCCCGCCTCCATACCAAGGGTAGTTGTTGATTAGGGAAAAAAAGTTAGTTGCTCACATTATTCAAATAGAGAAGAGAGAGCAGTAATACCATAGATATTTTCTAACTGTTTGCACGAAATTACATTTAGAGATTGTTGTAATCTGCGCATTAGAGTTTTCCAGGCTATGATGAATCAGGGCAGGAGCTTTTTTTCTTAACTGCCAATAACAAGTGCAAATGTATCTTTTTACAACATATATAGAGGTTTAATTCTCAATTAACTGTAATAAAATCACAACTTATGTCAGAGGTGTTTATCTGAATATAGATAAGTAATTGTAAGGTAGTGATTTACCCGATATTATTTGTATTGAATTTTAGACAATAACTATTTGAATAAAGCTTAAACTTTATTAAAATCGTTAAGGTTGTTGAGAACGTACTTTAAAATTGACGGAATTACTTGTTATTCGGTTCTTTAAATCTTGGTCTGATAGTCGATTTAATGAAACAAAACAGGATGTGTGAATTCCTTCCTCGGACAGTGTTTATACTGTAATTTTACAGTGCTTATCAATAATCTGTCAATCAAAACAAAAACAAAAAATGAGGTATAGTATGCTTAAAAAGCTACTTCTAAGCTCTTTGATGTATTTAGCGGCTGTCTCTTTCGCCTTTGCGCAATCGAGTACAGTTACAGGTACCATCACAGATGCAAGTACCGGTGAGCCGATTCCACAAGTGAACGTGTTTATCGTACAATTGCAGACTGGTGATGCAACTGACTTTGACGGTCAGTATTCAATTCCAAATGTTGCACACGGTACATATACATTCCGTATCAGTTCAGTGGGTTATACAACCATTGAGCGTCAGGTAACCGTTGATGCTAACAATACAACTTTCAATTTCGGCCTTCGCCCAGATGTTCGTCTGCTTGACGACGTTGTGGTTACAGCGTTTGGTGTAAGCCGTGAGCAGCGTTCTATCGGTTACTCCGTACAGGATGTAAGTGCCGAAAAACTGGCCCGCGTTCAGCAGGATAATATTGTTGGTGCGCTTGCAGGTAAAATTGCCGGTGTTCAGGTAACCGGAAGTACAAACTTTGGCGGTTCTGAAAGAATCCGTATTCGTGGTGCGAACGGACTTTCTGACGGACAACCACTCTTTGTAGTTGACGGTACACCAATTTCCAACCAGTCATTCATCGTTTCAGGCGGTGGTTCAACCCGTGGTCGTGACCTGGGTAACCTGGCTTCAGATATTAATCTCCAAAATGTGGAAAGTGTTTCCGTTCTGAAAGGTGCTGCTGCTGCGGCTCTTTACGGTAACCGTGCCGCTGACGGTGTAATTCTGATTACAACCAAAAATGCTGCTATGGGACAAGAGCAACCGCTTCAGGTTGAGTTCAACCATAACACAACATTTGAAAGTGTTTATATCCTTCCGGAATATCAGAATGAATATGCAGGTGGATATACTCAAAACTTTATTCAGTACACCGACCCGCGTGACGGACAGACCTACAACGGTTTGAACTATGCTGCGGATGAGAGCTGGGGTCCAAGAATGGACGGCCAGATGTACCGCCCATGGTGGTCTTGGTTTGATCACGACTTTACGGGCGACGGACAGAATGACTACGGAACAATGATTCCATTGACACCACAGTCTAACAACGTTCGTGATTTCTTCGATACAGGTGTTAGAATGTCGAACAGCCTTGCAATTACCGGTGGTTCGTCGACCGCTTCTTTCCGCGCGGGCCTTACCAATACATCTAACAATGGTGTGGTTCCAAACTCTGAGCTGGAAAGAACATCGATCAGTTTCAATGGTGCATTAAGCCATTCCGATCGTTTCCGTTCAACCATTGCATTTAATTATGTAAATACTTCTGCAGAAGGACGGCCTGCTACAGGTTACGCAGCTGCACAGGGTAACGCGTTCCAGCAGATGAATCAGTGGTTCCAGCGCCAGTTGGATATGGACAAACTTCGTCAGTACAGATCTGCCGACGGTACATTGATGTCTTGGAACATCCGTTCTGCGAATGACTTGCGTCCGCTCTACTGGGATAGTCCATTCTTCAGTATTCTGGAAAACGTTCAGACAGATGACCGTGACCGTATTTACGGTAACTATCAGCTCTCTTATAATATAAGAGACAATATCCAGGTTCAGGGTAAACTCCACCTGGATTCGTACAGCTTTAACGTACAGGATAGAATTGCCACAGGCGGTCTTGAACAGGATTGGTTCTACACGGCACAAAGATCTCGCCGTGAAGTGAACTATGAGGCCGGTTTAAGATATGAGGAAGATTTCCAAGATTTCTCATTTAACGGTTACTTTGGCGGTAATATTCTTACTCAGAAGTTCAGTTCACTACAGCAACAGACACAGGGTGGTTTGTCTGTGCCTAACTTCTTTAACATTGACGCGTCTATCGACCGTCCTTCTGTTTCTAACTTCAACGAGCAGAAAGAAGTAAGAAGTTTATTCGGTACGGCAACAATCGGTTATCAGGATATTGTCTACGTAGATATTACAGGACGTAATGACTGGTCTTCTGCATTGCCTTCAGACAACAACTCCTATTTCTACTATGGTCTGTCAGGTAGTTTGGTGTTTACTGAGTTTGACTTCTTTGCAAACCAGAACATTCTAACTTTCGGTAAGCTTCGGGCATCCGTTGCACAGGTAGGAAACGACCTGGATCCATTCCGTGTATTCCAGACGTTCAACAGTGGAACTCCGTTCGGAAGTATGCCATCACAGTCTATACCGGCAACGTTGGCGAATCCGGATCTTGAGCCGGCAATCTCCTCTGACTATGAGTTTGGTGTAGACCTGAGATTCCTCGACGGACGACTGAGAACAGACATCAACTACTACAACTCTGTTCGTGAGAATGAAATTCTCCAGTTAGACGTACCGGGATCCAGTGGTTACAGCTCATCACTAGTAAATGCAGGTGAGTTTGAAACTACCGGTTGGGAAGTTGCAGTTGGTGTAACTCCTGTACAAACTTCCGACTGGAATGTTGAAGTTGACGTTAACTGGTCGACCAGTAAGTCTGTTGTAAACGAACTTGCAGACGGTATTACTACCCGACTTCTTGAAAGTGCGTTCTTTGGTATCCAGTTATTTGCCGTTGAAGGCGAAGAGTGGGGCCAGGCAATCACCTCAGGTGGTTACGGTGGTTATCTGCTGGATGAGCAGGGCCGACGCGTAGTAAACTCTAACGGTACTTATGCTCTTGAAACCAACAAGCCTTTAGGTAATATTCTACCTGACTGGAACGGTGGTTTTAACCTGGGTGTGAGCTTCAGAAATATCTCTATGGGAGCTTTTGTTGAGTTCCAGAAAGGAGGTAAGTTCTACTCTCTGTCCAGAATGTTCGGTACCTACTCCGGTTTGACGAAGAATACAGTTGGAAACAACGCACTGGGCAACCCGCTGCGTGATCCTGTAGCAAACAACAGTGGTGACTCCGGGTTATCCTCAGTTCCACTTAGCCAGGCTGCTCCAAACTCAGGTGGTGTTCTTATCGAAGGTGTTGACACCAACGGTAACGAAGTTGCCTACCTGCGTGATGCAAGCCTTTGGGGTGTAGACCAGTTCTTTAACAAAGAAGCATGGCTGGAAGATGCAAGCTACATTAAGCTGCGTGAAGTGCGGTTTACCTACGACATTCCTGTAGACCTGCTTCAAAGAACACCGCTTAGCAGAGCAAGTGTATCTCTTGATTTGAGAAACCCACTGCTGATCTACTCAAGCACAAGCGGAGTTGATCCATCTGCAATCCAGAACAACGCCGCAGGCTTTGGATTCTGGGAAGGTGGTGGACTGCCGGGCACCCGCTCTGTCGGATTTAATGTGAATCTTAACTTTTAATCCGAAGAGGAAAAAATTATGAATACTCTAAAACGAAACATTATGAGACCGATTAAAAGTCTGACGCTCGTAACGCTGTTAGCAGTGTTGCTGGTAAGTTGCGACGACTTCGGAGATCTTAATAACGATCCGAATAATCCGTCACAGGTTCGTACTGAACTTCTACTGACCAATGCTCAGCGTAGCATGAGTGATGTGGTTGGTGCGGTAAACGGTACGCTCTACGTACAGTATATTGCTGAAACACAGTATACGGATGCCCAGGAGTACCGAACGGTAAATGCCAACTTTAACGGCTGGTACACCGGACCTCTGCAAAATCTGCAGACTATCATTCGTCTGAACACAGATGAAGATACACGCGATGATGTACTTTCTGGCGGCAGTAACGCTAATCAAATTGCCGTTGCCAGAATTCTGAAAGCGTACTTCTATCAGATGATGACCGATCGCTGGGGAATGATTCCTTATAGCGAAGCGCTACAGGGACGGGATAACTTCTCTCCTGCGTACGATCTGCAGGAAGATATCTATGCCGATATCATTAATGAGCTGAAAGCCGCTGTTGCGCAGATGGACGGCGGAGCCGGTGTAAACGGCGATATCCTCTTTGGCGGAGATATGGCTCAGTGGGCTGCATTTGCTAACAGCCTCCGTGCGAGAGCTGCCCTGCGAATCGCGGATGCTAATCCTACATTGGGTTCAGCTGAGTTCGCTGACGCTGTTTCTGACGGATTGATCACATCTGATGTGATGTATCCATACCTGGAAGAGGCAAACAACCAAAATCCATGGTTTGCAAGATTCCAGACACGAACAGACTACGCCATTCACGAAACCATCGCGGACTACATGAAAGGGCTGGAAGATTATCGTATTCTGAAATACGCAAATCCTGCTCCAAATGAGATTCCAACAGGATGGGACGGTGAAGTTACCTTCGACCTGATTGTGGGAATGCCTTTCCTGGAAGATGCGGGTAACGTAACCAACGATGAGATCTCCTTCCCCGGAGCTGCCATCGGTGCCGGCGGACCTGCTGTGGGAGAACAAGGCGCTCCGCTTCCAATTATTACGGTTGCTGAGATGAACTTTGCCATGGCCGAGGCTGTGGAACTTGGCTGGATAACCGGAGTTGCTGCCGATTACTACTACAGTGGTATCGAAGCTTCATGGAACCAGTGGGATGTTTATGATGCAGGTAACTTTGCAAACTATGTGGGGCAGGCTGAAGTTGCTTACGATCCTGCAATTTGGGACGAGAAAATCGGAACCCAAAAATGGCTTGCTCTCTTCCCGCACGGTTACGAGGCATGGTCAGAGTGGAGACGACTGGGATATCCGGAACTTACTCCAAACCCATTTGGAGTAGGTGTGGATCCGCAAATTCCGCGAAGATTTACATATCCTACTTCTGAAGCAACCATTAATGAAGCAAACTATAATGCTGCTGTACAGGCTCAGGGGCCTGATGCTCCTGATACCAGAGTCTGGTGGGATGTGAACTAACGTTCGCTTCTAATTAACAGACCAATACATTTAAAAGCCGCTCCGATTCAGTTCGGGGCGGCTTTTTTTATTGATATGAATCTGTTAGCGCACTCAAAACCGGGAATAGTGTGCCTTGTTATCAAGTAGAAGTAGGGTTGACTGGGAAAGGGTGGTAGTGGTGGCCGATATTTTGCCTCTAAGAGAACTTTGCAGAACCGCACTTTTGCCCAATGGCTGCGTTATCGATCGATTGAAATCTTCCCATAAAGATAATATGCTTCGGTTTCTATCTTCCTCTTGCCCTTGAACAAAATCCCTGGTTCTACTAAATCCTTTTTGTGTAGGTGTGAAGCTCATATGAAATACCTAGTGTTTATAATCATATTAGCTAGTCATTCGTTGAATTGAGTAGTAAAGATATAATGGTGCTGCTAATTTCATCATTTTCATAGACTCAGGTTTAACATTTGATGATAATTGAGTGTAGTCAATTCAGAACGCCTAGCGTAATGGTTACGAAAATGTTGTGTATCTATTCAATTTTTATCGCTCTAAATTTTAAATCGTGTTTATGGTATGTCCGGCTATGCTGGCCTAACCCCCTAAATACTGGACAGTGTTTCTGTTAAGATCCTCCAAACGAGAACAGCTTATTATACCATTGGTTGGTTTTAAGTCACATATTTTGGCGGCATAGTTAAAAAATGTAAATAGACACCTGTTCTGGCTCCAAATCTTACAGGTAAATGTTTGGATTAAAGCGAGTTAATCTTAATAAAGAAATGAAGATTTTTACACAGTATAATATAAGGGCAGTAAAATTAACTGTGAGTAAACTATTGCGAGACTTGCCTATACGAATACCTATGGTTTTTTATTGTATTGGTTAAGGTTAAAAAAATGTTAACAAAATTTTGATATTGGAATATCTTCAATTAGATTGAGTCCTATCTAAACAAAGCTGTTCACTTAGATTAGGTTGTAATCCATTTTGTACGCAAAATTGAACACAATCTGGCCAGAGATTGAGTGAGTTAGCTTTACTTAACCAAAACAAACACTTATAGAGGTCATCTATGATGAAAAGGATACTATTTTCCTTGTCAGCATTTCTTTTTGTGATGAGTGTCAGTGCTTTTTCAAGTGCTGCATTTGCGCAAACAGGAACCTTGACAGGGACAATCATAGATCAGTCAAGCGGTGAGCCGTTAACCGGCGCAACTGTACTGATCACGCAATTAGAAAGAGGAGATGCGGCAGATTTAAATGGAAGATATTCCATTAGCAACGTTCCTGTCGGTGAATACAATGTACGATTCTCGTTCGTAGGATTTCGGACGATTAACCGCACTGTTAATATCTCCCAGGGCGAAAACGTTCTGAATATAGAAATGTCACTTGATGCTGCAGGTCTCGATGAGATTGTAGTAAGTGGTTATTCAGCAATTCCACAACGTGAACTTACCGGATCCATGACTACAGTTCGTGGCCGTGATGTTCAGGGACTGGATATTGCTTCACCGGATCAGGCTCTGCAGGGGCGTGTATCAGGTGCGCGAGTAACAAACTTAAGTGGACAGCCGGGTGGTTCTACATATATTAGAGTTCGTGGTATTGGCTCGATTAATGCAGGTAACGCACCACTCTACATTGTTGATGGTGTGCCGATTTCTTCGGTTGATCAATCAACAACTCTTGGTGGTTCAAATGCATCAAACCCATTAAACGCGATTAATCCACGGGATATTCAAAGTATTGAAGTTCTTAAGGATGCGGCCGCTTCCGCCATTTATGGTGCTCAGGCAGCTAACGGTGTAATTCTGATTACAACTCGCCGGGGTTCAGCCGGAAATACTCAGTTTAACCTCAATGCCAGCTATGGTGTTGCAGAAGAGCTAAACAGATTGGAAGTTATTGAAGGTCCTGAATGGGTTGAACTTCAGTATGAGGCATTTGATAATTACAATGAATTCTTTGGAGCTAATTTAAATGCTGCCGGTTTTATTGGTGGGTGGACACTTGATGATGTAGCAAATGGTGAAGTGCCTCATTACGACTGGCAAGATGCCATGATGAGAACCGGTACTACTCAGCGATATGATCTGTCAGCCAGTGGTGGTAACGAACAGACTCGTTTCTTCATCTCCGGTGGTTATAACAACACTCAGGGTGTTGCCATAACTACAGACATGCAGAGAATGAATGTTCGCGCGAATATTGATCACCGTGCCAATGATAAGCTGTCATTTGATTTCAATACAGCGGTAACGGTTACGGAGCAGAATGGTGCACTTCAGGAAGGTTTCTTCTTAGGCAGTCCATTCTTTATGGCTCAGTTTATCAGACCGACCAACCCGATCCGTAATGAAGATGGAACCTACGCTACCGAACAGCTTTTCAATTACAACCCTCTTGCTGCTAATGAGCTGGATGACCGTAATAGTACACAGAAGCAATTGGTAGGTAATGTTGGCGCAATTTATAACATTACAAGTAACCTGAACTTCAGAACAAACTGGGGTCTGGATTACAGAACGGTTGAAGATATTGACTACCGTGCGCCTGAATCACCGGCTGGTGAATCGTTGGGCGGATATCGTTTCGATGCAAATCGTACGGTAACCAACTTTACAACAAACCAGGTATTTAACTATTACGATACCTTTGTTGATGTACACAGTGTAAGAGCGTTGGGTGGTTTTGAGTACCGACAGGAAACAAGAGAAACATTTTCTGCTTCCGGGCAGGGTTTCCCAAGCGGACTGTTTAGAACACTTCAAAATGCTGCTGAGCCGCTGAGTGTTACAGGCTTCGGTTCTGAATACCGACAAGCCAGTTTCTTCTCTCGTGTACAGTACGACTATGATGATACATACCTCACAAACGTAAGTATTCGTTACGACGGTAACTCTCGTTTTGGTGAAGATAAACGATGGGGACTTTTCTATGCAGGTTCACTTGCTTGGAGAGCGTCTAACATGTCATTCATGGACTTCTCCAATGATTGGCTGGAAGACTTAAAGTTCCGTGTCAGTTACGGTATTACAGGTAACAGTGCGATTAGCAACTTTGCTTCTCGTCAGCTCTTTACATCAGGCGGTGCATACAATAATGCTCCTGCTCTAACTCCATCCGGGCTGGGTAACAACCTTCTCACCTGGGAAGAGTCAGCTACCATTAACCTTGGTTTAGACTGGGCGATTCTGGAGAGCCGCGTGTATGGTTCTGTAGATGCATATAGCCGTGAGAACTCAAAGCTGCTTCTCAACCGTGATCTGCCAAGTGATAGTGGATTTGGAAGTCTTACAGAGAATGCCGGTAGAGTACAAAACCAAGGTATCGAAATTGAGCTTGGTGCAATACTCCTAGATCGCGGCGGTTTCGTCTGGACTAGTGAAGTGAATATGTCTTGGCAGCGTAATGAGCTCCTCGAGCTTAATGAAGGTGCTGACAGACTTGGCAACCTTTTTGTTGGACGACCTCTAACTGAGTATTACATGTACAGATATGCCGGTGTGAACCCTGCAGATGGCCGACCGATGTTCTTTGACCGGAATGGTAATATTACCTATACACCAACTACTGCGAGTGATCGTGAAGACGATGACCGACAGTTTGTGGGTGATACACAGCCAAGTTCATTCGGTGGCTGGTATAACAGGTTCACCTATCGTTCATTCCAGTTGGACTTTCTCTTCCAGGGTAACTTTGGACAGTCCAGCTACAACAGTTTCACGGGCAGCTTTACAGACGGCGCATTCTTTAGAAGAGCCGGCTTGATTGCGAACTCCAGAGAACGCTGGACTGAGCCGGGACAAATCACAAGTGTTGAGAAAGCCTATGTGTTCAATTCGTATCCGGGAAGAACCAATGGTTTTACAACTTCTACAAGATTCCTGGAAAATGCTGGCTACATCCGTTTGAAGAATGTAAACTTCGCATATACTCTCCCGGTTACTGTTACAGAACAACTTGGGTTAAGAAGCGCGAGATTTACTATGCAGGCTACTAACCTGTTGACTTGGACAGCTTATTCAGGCATCGATCCTGAAATTGTGGGAACAAACAATGCGATTTATCCCCAGGCCAGAACATTAACTGCAGGAATTGAAATAGGATTTTAAACATTATGAAAAAGTCTAACATACTTAAATTTTTATTGATCGCAGCTGCGACGGTAGCCTTTATGGCATGCGACGATCTTATCCAGGTCGAGCCGCAACAGTCAGTAAGTGCCGAAATAGCGACGCAATCCAGTACAGGTATACTTGCTGTATACAATCGTGGATACAGAGCACAGATGTTCTCCGGTTATTGGGGACTAAGAATGGTTATGGCGGGTGACGTACTTGCCGATAACGGAGTTTCAAATCCAAATAACTCAGGACGCTGGACCGGAGAACCTATCAATGCATTAGGTTCTGGAGTTGGTGGCTGGGGAAGATACTCCGGTATCAATGATCTGAATACGGTTATTAAGCATACACCAACCGTAGATGGTTTCAGCGACAACGAAAGATCCCGAATTCTGGGTGAAACACTTGCCCTTAGGGCTCTTGCTTACCACGATTTGGTTAAGGTTTATGGTTATGAGCCTACTAAAATCGTTGACGGCTGGGACCGCGGAGTAATTCTGCGTACCGAACCGACCGAGACAATTGATCAAGCTGATTTCAGAAGCAGATCTTCTGTAACAGCCGTATACGAGCAGATTGAAACCGATCTGTTACAATCAATCAACCTTCTGACACAAACAGATGGTAATGCACCTTTCTATATGAACCGTGCTGCCGCGCACGCACTCCTTGCCCGTGTATATCTATACTGGGAACGATGGGATGACGCGATTGAACAGGCAACATTTGCAATTCAACAATCACCTGTAAGTGTGGTTGGTCCAGGTGCTGTTGGCCCTGAAATGTATGCTGCTGAGCCAAATCCTGAATCGCTTTTTGAGCTTAAGTTTACCAGTTCAGAGTCTTTGGGAGTTAACATCGCTCTTTCATCTGCGCTAACGCCAAATGTTTGGTTGGATGTGCTTCCTTCCGAAGAGTTACTAGCTACATACGCACCTGAAGATGTCAGAAATAGTCTCTACCCATTAGCGGAAGAGAATTATGAAGACGTCATTGGTACATCAAATGAAGGTCGACGATATGTTGCCAAGTATGAAGCAACGGTTGCAACTCATACAGATAACGTACCGGTTATCCGTATTTCTGAGGTATTCTTAACACGTGCCGAAGCTTATGCTGAGCGTGGAAATCCCGGAGATGACGTACTGGCAATGAATGACCTGAATGAAATCCGCACAAACAGAGGGTTAGATGCATTTGCAGTTCCGCCGCTCGATCTTGTGGAAGAGATTCTTCTGGAAAGACGTCGAGAGCTGGCTTTTGAAGGGCACAGATGGCAAGACCTGAAGCGTAAGGGATGGGATGTTGTGAAGCCTGCTGCTACAGGACCGGCACCAACTTTGGTTTTCGGCGATAACATTCAATTCCTCTCACCACTGCCAAACGGTGAAGTGTCATTGAACCCCAATTTAGAACAAAATCCAGGATACTAAGATGAAATACTTAACACTTAAACTACTATCCGGTGTTCTAATAGCAGGTTTTCTGCTCACCGGGTGTTTTGACGAGGTAACGAAAGTCTATGATGGCCCGGCTGTTGTAGAGTTTGCCCAGTACCAGCAACCGTTTGCACCGGCTACGGGTAATGCAAACTACACGTCTACGGTTACATTCGGTGCGGGTACAGCTACAGGTTCTGTAGATGTGCCGCTGAGACTTCAGCTGATTGCACCTCAGTTCAATTCTGATGCACCTATCGGTTTTGAAGTTGTAGCTGAGCGTGTAGACGAAGACGGCGATGTTGTTGCAACAACAACAGCTGTGGAAGGAACACATTACAATGTGACTAATGCAAACAACCAAGCGGTTTTTGCACCTAACACAAGTGAAACAACAATTGATGTTGTAGCGATAGCCGACAATCTTGATCCGGGTGATAGCGTTCAGATGATTCTGATGCTCACCGAGACGGATGTGTTGGAGCCCGCTGAGAACTACAAGTACTATACTGTAGTTATTCGCAAGGCGAATCCATAGAACATAAAATAGTTCAACAAAAAGCTACCCAAGCAATTGGGTAGCTTTTTTTTTGTTTGCTGTTTATGGCAGTTATCCAATATTTAAGAGCTAACCCGCTTTAGAGAGAATCACTAACTACTAGTTAAGAGATCTGTAAATAATAGTACCGGCTACTGTAGTATCATG
>LKNA01000084.1 GCA_001564065.1 Chitinophagaceae bacterium T5-Br10_B2g13 | reverse complement strand
CGGAATATCTTTTTTACTATAGAAATATTGAAAATTCTCAATACGACCGGGATGTTTGTATACGACCTGAAATCATAAAGTATCTCACGGAAAAGCATGAATCTCTTTTTAAAAATCATATCCGGGAAGTCATTTACGAAAGAGAGAAACAGATTCAGCAACATATGAAGACCATTTCGGTCTATAGGAATTCATACTCACACAAGTTGGGCAGTGCTATTCTGAAACCTATGAAAGCTTTAAAAAAGCTTCTCGTTTTTTTTACGTGATCGGGGTTTTATTCCGTATTTTTTATGCAAGTATGATTCAATCGCACCTCGTCAAATAAGCTACAGTTCGTAAAATTTTCACGAATAGTAGTAACCATATCTCGCCCCAAATATAAGGGGATCATTTAAATACACGTGCCAAAAATCCCTGATAACCTGAGTTCGATTTAAAAAAAAGGCAAATGCAGTCCATAAAGGGCGTCATCTCGCATCCCGAAGGCATTCGGGACGTGATCTACTGCCCTTGAAAAGACAGGAGATGCCACGCCAAGGCGTGGCATGACATAATTGTTGACGAATTAACTTTAATAACGCCCTTTTTGGACTGATTTTAGTGGTATTTAACAAATTTAAGAATCGAACTCAGGTTAAGAGTAATGAATAATTCCTGGCAAAGTTTTAGTTTCTTGTCATCGGATGAATTTTTTCAAAAATTGAAAGAATTTAATGTCACTGAGGAGTTTTTTGAAGAGCTGGATATCTGATGAAAAAGCTAAGGTTCGGGGTGGTTCAACGGCTTTTTTTTGTGATCTGGACAAATAATACAAACCTAATGCACTTTAAAGTATAATTGTTTGACCTTGTATCCATTCGCAATTAACATGGCTTATAAATTGATGTGTACTCAGGATCAAAATTGGGTTCGGAAAACTATAAAGGCTTTACATATAAATGGCTTAAATTAAATCAGTTTTTTTATAGATCCCGGGTAAAACGATCAACCGCAGTTAAAAGCTGGCTGGTATTAATTACCGCACTATTGCTGGAATCGATATTATATGCTGCTGCTATGCTTCAGCTATTTAAAACGTTTCACCGCCTTTATCACTGGCTTGCTTGAGAAGAAATAGAAAATAAATTAAAAAATTGTCGGGTAAAGAATGACAAATGTAGAAATTTTAGGACCGGTGTTAAAAAATAAAGGAGATGAGTTGACTCTTCGTTCAGTGGCGGAACGAATTGGACCAAATTATGCACTTAGCATATCGACTGATCTAAAAATAAGAGGACAAGAAAATTTACCCGAATTATTACAGCTGACATCACTGCCGGACAAGGATGAGATTAGTGAAATCTTTCAAAGACGATCACTAAGTAAACTTTTATCGGTGGCCAAACGTGGAATTTTTATTTCCCTCTTGCCTCCATCTGTATTACGAAAAATCGGATATATCAATTCCAGCCATCAAGTGGCTCTTTTAGATTGTTCAGGGTATGCATATGGTGATAAATGGTCCCCAAACCGGATGATTAAACGTGCTGAATACTATAAAACACTTCGTGAAAAAGGCATCAAACTGATACTAATGCCACAGGCACTTGGTCCATTCGAAGATCCTGAAGTTCGAAAACTTGCAAAAAACCTTTTAGAACTATTTGACTTTGTATTTCCCCGGGAAGCTATTTCTGAAAACTACATTTTAGAATTAGGTATTGATCCTGCTAAGATTGAAATATGCCCTGACGTAACCCATTTAATTGAAGGACCTACTCCATCAAATTCAGAAGTATGGTCAAAAAGGGTTGCAGTAGTTCCAAATGCCCGAATGCAAGATAAAACGGATGCTACCATAGCCAATCAGTATATCGACTTTCTTGTAAAATGTATACAGACTGTAAGAGAGAACGAGCTTGAACCGGTTATAATTCTACATGAAGTTAATGATGACAGATTGGTAAAAACCCTGCTTAGTCAGCTTAATATGGATATCAAAGTATTTAATGAAGATGGAATAATAAGTAAGGGTTTTCTGGGCTCTTGTTACGCTAACATTGGTTTTCGATATCACTCTCTCATAAGTTCGCTTAGCCAGGCAACACCCTCACTGGCAAGTTCATGGGCTCACAAATATGAAGAGCTTTTTGATGCATATGATTGTAAAGAATATCTCATATCACCAGGATTGAGCAGCCAGGAGATTACTGATAAGATTAATGAATTTCTTGCACCCGAAAAAAACAAACAGCTCCGTGATAAGCTTCAAATACATGCCACACGTCAAAAAAAGGAAGTTGAAAATATGTGGCAGAGGGTTGAATCCATTATTTCTACCTAAGATGATCTCAGGAGCAGGGAAAAATGCACTCTTCGATAAAAAACTTGTTTAAGTAGCTTTTGATCGTTCCAGGAATTTTATTTTCGAGACGTCTTTAAAATAACCATCTGTCGGCTGCTCCCCTTTTTGGGGGTTGTTCCGAAGGAATCCCGTGGTGCCGGCTGTTGGGTGTCTTTAACCCTCTTCGAATGCTTCAAGCAGCAAGTTGCAGATTTAATTCACAAGATTATTTTATGACCATTATTAAAAGAAAATTTAAAACGTTGATGCGCATTCTACGTGAAAATGCTCAAGATTTTAAAATGCAATTGGCAATTAAAAAACACCGTAAATCCAGTTTTACAAAATTAGCCACACTTTACCCGCAACGTGTCGGGAATGTACGATCATCCTGGATTTATCAGTCAGAAAACTGGACGAAAGTTAAGAGCCGATGGAAAGACAGACAGCAGTTAAAGGAGGGCAGAAGTATTACTATAATTGATAATTATGAGGTACCGGGTGATGATGTTGGAATGGATGATGCAGGAAACTTGAATGTTAATGTTTCAGCTACAGGAGAGGATAAGTGGGTATATTATTATTTAAAGCCGGAAGAACATATTTGGCGGAATTTTGAATGGAAATTTTACGTAAAGCGAAAATCCAATTTCAGGGAACTGCAATTCGGCTTTCGATACCGTGATTTTTATAACCGATACAGATTCAGGCAAGAGAAAGGCAAAATTTATTTTGATAAAGTTTTAAACGGACAGTTTCAGAATGGTATATGCAGTAAAGAATTTATAATGGAATTAAATAGAGAGTATGAATTCAAAATTATATGCTTTGACTATTATTTTGCACTCTTAATAGATGGAAGTGTATATCTTGAAATTTATGACTTTGAAAAAAGTTTTAAAGAGGGATCCACAGCAATAATTCTGTGGGAAAACAATGGGAAAATTCCAATACAGGCAACAATCAGAGATCAACAATTACACGAATTATCTAAATGAGTATCAGTTAAATGCATATTACTGTTGCAGATAACAATGGATGCGTGTATAAAAATAAAGTATAGAATGATGGCTGTATAAGCAGATAAACTGACTTACGTGTATTCAAATATTCGCCTAAACAGTTGGGCTTTCTTTTGTTGATTATATCTCTGGTGACAAATATGGACTATACACAAAACCAAAGTACCGCGAAGACTAAAATTGTGTCACAAATAAAATTCCGGATTTACGGTAGAATAGAAACTATTTGCTTTTGAAAAATAATTCGAGTGTTAAACCAAAACATGAATAAAGATAAAAACAGATCCGTGCTGCAAGGACAATCAGAACATTCACCGTGGCTTGACACTACATGGAAAAAACGAAAAAAAATCACTATATCAGGACACCACATCCCCAAAAGTGTCGCCAATTTCCCTTTGCTGATTGATCTTGGAAACGACCCGGACTTTGCGCAATATGCATCACCCGATGGCCGCGATATTCTGTTTACCTTGGCCGACGGAACCACAAGGCTGACTTCTGATCAAATTGTTCATCAGCGGTTATTACGTGACCAGGCGGTTTGGACGATCTGGAGTGGCCCGCGGGCTGTTCGTTACGCCGGAGAACAGGATAAAACCTACGTCGCTTATTACACTACAAACCAGGGGTGGTGGATCAGTTCCTATGACCATATGCATTCCACCTGGCAGCACTATCAGCTGCGATCTCACGAGCAGAGTGCAGAAGGCCGCTGGTGGGACGATCACAACAATCCGGCGATTACCATTCGTAATGATGGCCGTATTCTGGTTATATATGGTGAACACAGTACGGATAGAAGCTGGAGCCGTATTTCTAAACACCCGGAAGATATCACGTCCTGGAACGATGAAATTTCTTTTACACAGGAGCAAAGCATTGCGAAACGAACTAATTTTGAGCCCTGGTTTTTCGCAAAGCGGGTCTGGGCCAAACTTACAAAAACAACCCGGCCAACCAGGTATGACCCGGCCTATTCATATGTGAATCTCTATTCCTTACCTGATGGCACAATATGGCGCCAGTACAGGCCGCTTACCACGTGGTCTGGTATTAGCCGGCAACCGACATTTGTTGTATCCCGTGACGGCGGCAACACCTGGAGTAAGCCGGTTCGTTTTATCAAAGAAACAAACCGCTCTCCATATCTGGTAACTGCTCAGCAGGAAAATAAAATCCATTTCTTTTTCTCGGATGCGCATCCTGACGAATGGAATAAAACATCCATCTATCATGCTTATTATGATCATTCCAAAGGCACGTATCACAAAAGTGACGGTGAGTTGATTGGAGATGAATCTTGCCTGCCATTTACACCTGCACAGGCAACAAAAATTTATGACGGGACCACATCCGCCGGAGAGGCGTGGGTTTACGATATTACGGTTGATAAACAGGGAAATATTGCCGGGCTTTTCAATGTATACTCGGGTGAAAAAGAGAATTTGAATTCATACCAGGTTCACGAATACTGGTACGCTTTCTGGGATGGAAAAGGATGGAAAACAAGCAAGATTGACTCTGAGTCCAATATTTATTCCACCGGCCAAAGAAGATATTCCGGAGGATTTGTCGCAGATACGGTTGACATTTCACAGGTATACCTTTCACTTGTCGATCCGGATGGCACCGAAGATGGGTTTACACGTCACATCTGGCGCTATCAAACAGATAACAACGGCTCAACATGGAACAGAACGCGCATCAGTCAAAAAGGGCAGGGCAAAGCTCACTCCCGGCCGGTTGTCCCGATCAACCGTCATCCGGATCTGCCTGTTTTCTGGCAGTATGGGCATTATGTTAACTACCTGGAGTACTGGACCGCTCTTGCTGCAGGAGACCATGGAAACCTTAATGACTCCCAATTTTATGTACAGGTTCCTCAACTTAATCCCGATGAAGATCTCACACTCTTTGTGTACTATGATCAACCATCTGAAGATAACCCACTCTTACAGGCTGAATCCAATAAAAAAGCCCGGCCCTCATCCTGTCTTCTTTCATACAAAGGCACGCTGACTCAAAACGACATCGGTCAGCTTTCTATACAAAAACCCGGTACGGCCCTCACTTTTGAGATTTCAGCGGTATGGGCATCCGACAGAAAAGGAAAAGGAGAGACTGCTATTCTCGCAAGTGATTCGGGAGCAGAAGCTCATTTCCGGATTGGCAAATCAGAAAACGAAACTCTGGAAGTTCGTCTCTCGGCCCCTTCAGGTAAGGAATCAATCGTTTTTGATGATTTACTGTTTAAAACACGCTCATGGGAAGATGCGGATGCCACGGCTGAACGGTCTGTCATTCAACTTATAATTTTGGGAGATGGCTCTGTGATTGCCCGCTTAAATGGAAAAGAGAGCCGGGTTAAAAAGACACTGACCGGCTATCCAAAACTTTCACCAGCCGACCTGGGACGTCTACATACTGCACCTGAACCGGAAAATGATGAAATGCCGTTTCAGGGGTGGATAGAAGCTATACATATTCATGAAGGGCGCCTGGATAATAACTGGCTGGATATATCAGCCAAAGCTGAACAGATGGGAGCATCACTTATAGATGTGGGTAAAGAAGAAGAGCTTGATGAAACTTACTAACGTGAATTCGTTTCTAAAATCATGATCTCAAAATTCCCTCTTAGAAAGGCTGTGAGAAAATAATGTATCAACACTTGATAAGAATTAGTGAATTCACCACGAAGGCACGAAAACACGAAGATTCACGAAGTGGATTTGCATGATTTTATTATACTTCGTGTGTCTTCGTGACTTTGTGCCTTCGTGGCAAAAAGTCCAGGCTCATATATTTGACTGTGTATTTCCTCACAGCTTCATTTGGGGAGACTTCATCAACGATGTTTGAAAGACATATCAAAACTGAGGTTGTTCTCAAATACTAAACACCTTTTCTTTTTCCGGCTGCTTTTTGACAGGCTTCCAGTCCGTACCTGATCTCTTCGCCAATGGCCGGTGATGCCTCATCAGACCTGACCTTCTGTTTTGCAGCACTATCCTTTGAATTCAAAGTATTTTTCAATCGTGATAATGCCTTTCGAACACCGGAAAGCCCGATTTTATTCAGCAAGCGGCCTGAACGGTTTAATCCTGCACGGACCTTTGCCTTGACCCGTGTTTTTATTTTTTTAGCAGAATGAAGATAACCGGGTTCTCCGAATCTCCGGATCAGCCGTCGGCACTCTTCCGCGAGATCCGGATATAAATCCTGACAGTGCAAACAGATTTTATTTAAAGTAATCGTTAAGGAGTGGCGATAGTCGTCCAGTTTATCCTGCTGTTCAAGTTTTTTTATAATCTTCAGGAGTACAAAAATCTGTGACTCCCGGCCAGAACGCGTAAACTGACCCGCACTCTGGGAAGCATTCAGCTGATCTTCAGGCATACGTCTGTAGTATGCGGCTCCCCTATCGGTAATTCGAAGATCCGTCCCATCTGCCATTGCCCTCATGATAAGATCTCCATCCTGATTGACGGTCACCTGAGGATCCCAGCCCCCTGTTCGCTCATAGGCTGTGCGGGACCATAAAATGGAACACGGAGGATGGTATATCTCTCTGATCCAGCCATCCAGGTAATCCTTTTCATCGCTGAGAGGAGGACAGGAACGCGGCCGTTTTATCCAGATCCCATCCACTTTTTCCAGGCGGAACCACGGGCAGGCGGCAATTCCATCCGGATATTTTTCAAGGTGTTCAGCCAGGGTTTCCAGTACGTGCGGCCCCATCACATCATCCGCATCAAAAAACATCAGCGCATTACCGGATGCGTATTCGGCCCCAAGATTCCGTGCCCTGGGAGCACCTCCGCCTCCGCTGGCCAGAACATTTACACTCTTGCCAAAACTCCTGGCGATTTCAGGGCTTCGGTCATCAGATCCATCGTCTACCACAATAATTTCATCCGCCGGCCGGGTCTGTTCGATAATAGAGCCAATAGCCTGACCAATAAATTGCTCCTCATTATAACAAGGTATGATCACAGAAATCTTTATTTGCTGCACCTTATCCATGATTATTGAATAATTTTCTGAACAGCAGACTGAACTTCCTTTGGATCAATTTTCAAATCCTTCTCCAGCGGATGCATATCTCCCACACTTTCTGCATTGAGAATCCAGTAGTGATGGCCCATAGCTGAGCAGAGCGCATAGAAGTTGGGATTGGGAAAATTTAAATCCGCAATTTCAACCACATGTGTGCCCGGTGAGCAAAATATAACATTCGTGATGGCTGCACCATGCGGAGCCACAACAATCTCAGCCTGTTGCATAGCGGTTATCTGATCGGGGAAACTCAGATCCTCCATGAAAATTTTCTCAAAACCCAATTTCTCAAGAAGAGGCCAGATCTCATCCTCATTGATGAGCAGCCGGCGCTTGGCTTTTGCCCTGCTGATGTAAAGTCTTCGGTGAGGAGTTCCCGGTGTTGCACAAAATGTATTCCGGACCGATTGCAAGAGTTCAGGGCGAAACCGGTCTTTTTCCACCACAGTGAGCTCCTTTACTTTAAGGGGCCGGGTATGATCAAACGTCCGATATTTATCCGGGTCAATATTTAGTATCTCAAAAGAACTTTCAATAACAGTAGTCCTGAGTTCCGGGGGCGGGAAAATAACATTTTCAAGCTGATCCCGCTCTTTCAGGAGAATCAGCTTGGGAAGGTGTGAGGTAATCCAGTGAGAATGGTTGCGAAAAACACGCTCAAGAAACCATGTTGCCTTTTCAATCTCAACCGCGGGTTTTGCCGATCGAAGCAGCTCCATATTCCATGGCCGTAACGTAATCTGGTCCATCTCCAGAGACCGCTCATCTTTATTCAGAATGGTAACCCAGAATTGGTTGTCGTCCGGGTTTATACACGGAACCACGCAACAGTCAGGCAGTGTTGCCATGAACGTTTCACCACTTGTCCGGGCCGGAACATCCCAAAATGAGTATCCCCACCATCCGCGATCATCCGGGAGTTCACTTCGTTTTTCAATATTTCGGGGCAGCGGATTTTTTACTGTTTCTGTCTTGTGGACAGTTTCGTAGACTTTATCCTTTTTAACGTGCTTCGTCCGGCCCAGATAATCATGGACAGTCTCTTTTTCAACCCATTTGTAACCAAACCAGGAAGGAGACAGAAGCCAGTCTCTGACAGCTTTTCTGGTGATTCTATCCCAGAATTCCCGGATTTTTTTCCCAAGCGTTTTTAGCATATATATGATTTAATACTGTAATCCCTGTTGAACAACATTTATGTACATGGGCTGCTCTCCGGCTTTATCGTCTGCAAAGCCTGTTTGCGTCGATGAACTTAGGATAAGAGATTATGAATCACAAATTACCGACCGGGCCTGAAGTATAACAAACCGAACAGTGGCGTATAGTATGATTCCAAAAAATCGTTCCTTTTTATTCTGTTTGCGAGAATGCCTTCAACCTGCCTCAAAAATATTAGAACAGGTTAATATCACTTGTTACCATTCAGAGCTCAGGAGAATTTGTAATGCCCTTGGAGCAGAGGTAAATAACGACATATTACAAACGCTTGATAAGCCATCCTCTTCAGTAAAAGAAAAAGTAAAAGAAAATGCAGATGCACAGCTTCTGAAATGGAAGCAACAGCTTACGACAAAACAAATTGATGATATTCTCTACATGGCAGATGCAGTGAACCTCACCTCTATCTATACTGATGCAACAGAGCCTAATTATGAATATCTGAATACATTGCAGCGACAAGAAACTACTGATACAGTTTCATAATCTTATTCTTTTTCATCCGCAGTAAAAATTTGGTTCTATCTCTGCGGCTTGATGCTCAAAGAACGTTATAAAGACCCTATAAAAACCACACTAAAGCCTTTCTGAGTTATAATCTCTTAACAGGTCTTGGGTTTATTGAGAATTACTGTATTTTTTTAAAACTCAGCGCATTCAAGCTGAGGAATAAGAGACCTGTAATTGTATGCGCAATGTACTATTTAACAAATAAGTTATGCCGAAAGTAACCGTATTGATGCCGGTGTTTAACGCCGAAAAATATTTGAGAGAGGCGATTGATAGTATTTTAAATCAATCATTCACTGACTTTGAATTACTGATTATTGATGACGGGTCAACCGACAGCAGCCTGGATATCATTAATTCTTACTCCGACAATCGAATACGGCTGGTTATAAATGATCAAAATATGGGTATAGGCGCAACCCTCAATAAAGGAATTGAACTCGCTTCATCTGATCTTATTGCAAGAATGGACGCTGATGATATCAGCCTGCCTGAGCGACTGGAGAAACAGTATACATACCTGGAAGCCCATCCGGAGTGCAGCCTTCTTTCATCAAATGTGGAAGTCATCTCTGAAACTGGTGAGAGACTTCATTTATATCAGAGAGACAGTAAACTATTTTACTTTAATCTTACCTTTTATTGCTGGATATATCATCCAAGCGTCATGTACAGGAGACAACATGTTATAGATGTAGGAATGTATCCGTCAACACTTTCTGAAGATTACCGCTTATGGTCAAAACTTATCAGGAAATATTTGATACACAACTTGGATGATATCCTAATTAAATATCGATTAACTGATGAAAGTGTTTCCAATTCGCTAATGGCTGAAGAATATATAGAAGCTGAAATAATACAGGTAAAGGAAAATCTATGTCACTTCGCTGGTAATGATTATACCATTCCGGATGATTGGCTCGAAGCATACCGTAATTATTTTGATCCGCTTTGCAAGCCACCAAGGGTCAAGGATATGATCTCGTGTATCAAAGAGCTAGATGTGATAACTACTCATATTTTGGGAAAAGAGAATGTAAACAGGGATTCCGACGATATTATACTAGCTGCAAACAAAAAAAAGAAGCACCTGTTTGAATCATTCCTAAAAAAAATCCCTGTGAAATATAAAGCACAACTGATGCTCCAAACCGGCAATTATATACGGTTAGTAAGATTTTTTTCGTCGTGGGGTTTTAAAAAACTAAAGAATTTGTATTAAAACCAATCACTTTGTGGATCGTTTCCTATACGCAGATATTCTCTGAAACCTCAGCCAAAACAATTCAATTTAAACATTTCTAATCATCCTACATTTTTCAATCTAAACAAGTACATTCCTGTCATAGGAGTAGATTAATACAGATTATTCACATTGGCTTTTTTAGATATTAACAGTTTGAAATAGTCATAAGAAACAGACGCATCTTTTGCTTGTAATGAGGTCGTCCGGTTCAAAGTTTTAAGCTGACTTCCCAAATATAAATTGATATATGCCATTCGTGTTGGTCAAATCTCAATTTCCCAGTACCCAAAACAAAACTTAATTCTCAAGCAATGGTAAAAAAAATTATACAGCGCCTTTCAGTTCCTGTGAAAAGAAAGCTATTCCAGGTCGGTGTACGGAAAAGCTTTGTTCCCCCGAAGGGAAGAGTATATTTGGGTGACATGAACAGAACCACTCCGTTCAGCAAAAAATTCGGCTATGACAGAGGCGGCCCTGTAGATCGTTACTATATAAAAAAGTTTCTTGAACAAGAATCGGGCAGTATTCGCGGCAGGGTATTGGAAGTTGGTGAGAATACATATACCCGCAATTACGGTGGTGATAAAGTGACTAAAATGGATGTATTGCATGTAGATGAAAGCAATGAATCGGCTACATTTATTGGGGATCTTAGTAACGCTCCACATATCCCGGATAATACATTTGACTGCATTGTACTTCTTCAAACACTTCACCTGATTTATGATTTCAAGAAAGCTCTTAAAACGTGTCATCGAATTCTGAAACCCGGTGGAACTCTCTTGGTAACTGTACCTGGAATCACTCCAATCGATTACGAGGAGTGGGGATATACATGGTACTGGTCGTTTACCGATATAGCGATGAAAAAAATAATGGCCGAGACTTTTCCTGACGGTACAATTGATGTTATTAATTATGGAAATGTTCTGGCCGCATCTGCTTTTTTATATGGAATGAGCGAGAAGGAACTTACAAAGGAGCAGCTCGATGCACACGATCCCAACATGCAGGTAACGGTCACTGTGAAGGCTGTTAAAAAAGCAGAATAATGAGACTATCGAAGTTTAAGTATCTATTCCAAAACCGGGCACTTGTGTTAATGTATCACAGAATCAACTCTCCTCTGACGGATCCATGGAATCTATCTGTAAGTCCAGAAAATTTTGAGGCCCAGCTACAATTTTTAACGAAACACTATTCAATTGTCAGTATCCATGAACTAACCCGGCAAATTAATTCCGGCAAAATCCAAAACAGGTCTGTAGCGCTGACATTTGATGATGGATACCTGGATAATTTTACCACAGCAAAACCACTGTTAGAAAAATATTCTGTGCCTGCTACATTCTTTATTACCGACAGCTATTTAGGTGGTCAGCCATTTTGGTGGGATGAGCTGGAGGCAATTATTGTTCATACTGATAAACTACCTTCTGTTTTCTCAGTCTCATTCAGAAACGAGACTATAGTCTTTGGCCTGGAAGGTGAAGAAGTATTAAATGAGGAAATCCGTTTAAATCAGGTCAATTACAGTGTCAACAGGCCTCCTACGTTGCGGACCCAGTTATATATTAAGCTTTGGAAATTACTAAGCCCTCTTCAAAAAGATGATCAGATGGAGTTCCTGAAGCTGGTCAGAGATTGGGCGGGAATCTCAGAGAATCAAACTCAGGTTGAGGGAACTATGACCGTTCAACAACTGAAACAACTATCCGATAACCCGCTGTTTACTATTGGAGGGCATACATCTACTCACCCTTCACTGAGTGATCACCCCGCTACTATTCAGAAAAATGAAATTGCGGATAATAAAGAAGCTCTTGAGAAATTAATTTCCGATAGGATTTTATATTTCGCATATCCATCCGGCCGATACAATAAAACAACCATAAAAACCTTGAAAAATCGCTCCTTTTCGGCGGCATTTACCACAAATTCGGGCTTTGCAGGTAAAAGTACTGACAAATATACCGTGCCACGTGTTCAGGTCTGCAACTGGGATGTAAATAAATTGCAAAAGAAAGTACAAGCATGGTTCAGAATGTAAAAACTAAAAATGCACGACTCTGCAAAACCTTTTTAATCGACTTTCTACTTGACACAAAAAATCAGCTTTTTGAATTCGATTGGTAACTGTAAGCGACTGGCTACATTTTATATCTTCCGGTATTTTAAAAAGTTTATTAATTGATTACATATGATTTTAAATGACGACCCTTTAGTCTCGATAATTGTCCCCTTTTTAAATGAAGAAAAGTTCTTGGCTGACGCTTTAGATAGCGTGCTCGAACAAGATTATTCCCATTGGGAATTACTGTTAATTGATGATGGTTCCACTGACAATAGTACTTTTCTGGCTAAAAATTACGCTAAGAAACATTCTCAAAAAATCAAGTATTATGATCACCAAAATCATGTTAATAAAGGACTTAGCCCAAGCAGAAACTTAGGAATAAAAAAGTCTCAGGGAGAATGGATCGCATTGTTAGATGCAGATGATGTTTGGTTGTCCGATAAGCTTTCAACCCAGATTTCAATAATTAAACGATTTCCTGAAGTTTCAATGATCCTTGAAGGATCTGACTATTGGTACAATTGGGAAGATCCGGATTTAAAGAATAAGCATATTCCAATTGGAGCACCTCAAAACAGGATATATCACCCACCAGAATTACTATACGAACTTTATCCGTTGAATAAGGGTGCCGCGCCTTGTCCATCGGGCATTATGATCAACAAAGATGCATGCATTCATTCTGGTGGGTTTGAAGAGTCATTCATTAATGAATACAGTTTATATGAAGATCAGGCTTTTTTGCACAAATTCTATCTGAATGAAAAAATTTATGTTTCCGATACAAGTAACAATTTATACAGACAGCATTCTGATTCAATAGTTTCATCGGTACATGCCAGTGGTAAATACCGATCAGTACGCCTTTATTTTCTTGAATGGCTTCTTAAATACGCAAAAACGAATAAAACCAGTCTTACAAAGAAAGAAAATAGGGAGGTTATTTCCCTTATCAGGAAAACTACTCTAGCCTATAAATACCCTTACTTTTATCGCAATTTTTACCATTTCCCCTCAAAAGTCTTTCAGAGATTTCTGAATTATTTCAGGTAGCCCATGTTTAATTACTTTTTATTTACACCTGATATTATTCATTTAAAAAAAAATTATTGACTATCAAACTTATTTTATGAAGATCACGTATTTGATATTAACTCATAGATACCCATTACAACTTTTTAGATTAATAAAAAGATTGGATGGTGAAAACGTGATTTTTTTAATTCATATAGATAAAAAAACAGATCAGAAAATTTACGATGAAATAGTTAAACATTTAAAACTTAAAAAAAATATATACTTTATAAAGCGATATGTATGTAATTGGGCTGGTTACGGCATAGTACAGGCCACGTATCAAGGCTTAAAAGAACTTATAGAAAGAGAAATTTCATTTGATTACGTTTGCTTAATGAGTGGGCAGGATTACCCAATTAAATCGAATGAATATATATTTTCTTTTTTTTTAAAGCATCAAGGAAAATCATTTATCAATTGCGAAAAATTTCCTCACCCTTCCTGGCCTAATGAAAAAGGAGGGTTCGATAGAATTGAAAATTGGTATTTTATAACTTCATCTAAACAATACGGATTTCCAAATAAGGTATTTAAAAATAGACCCCGCCTAAACAAAGTTATGCGAACAATAATGGGTGGTATTATTCCAAAAAGAAATTTCCCGACTGGATTTTATCCTTATGGAGGTGCTCAATTCTGGGCTTTGTATAAAACACATGTTAATTATGTTATAAAAACTATAGAAGAAAATCCTT
>LKNA01000026.1 GCA_001564065.1 Chitinophagaceae bacterium T5-Br10_B2g13 | reverse complement strand
TGTCGAATCTATTGTAGTCGAACTACTCCAAAAAATCGCCCCACAATCAACAAATCTACGAACACCCACAACTTTGTAAATTTCGGTTGTGCAACACACACTAAAACCGGGGGCTATTATCTGGCCATCCCGATGGGGTTGGGTTGAACCGTTTATCCTGGGCTGACACCTAATGCTCCAAACTGAAAAACATGGTATTTCTCTGGGTATAGGATAAAAGAATTTCTGACCAATTTAATTAGAAGCGCATCTTCCCACAGAGAATAAATATAACACCATGTTTGGGTCTAAATCGTAGTTCACAGTTCGTCAATCAAAAAAAACTCATCGGACGTTACATATGTGAGACGGTAATTTCTGCCCCTTTGGGGCAAACACATTCATTAATGTAAAAATCAGTGCCCTGATTTTTCAAAGAGTTTAATAACCGAATATACATTGCAGATATCAAAAATAATTGGTTTCATGGATGAAACCTGAAACCAATTATTACACGATGCGCTCCATACTGAAATATCTGCTTTTTTCACTCTTTATCTCTACAGCTACAGGCCTGTCCGCTCAGTCTGTTACCGACCTCATCACCCACTACCAGGCCGATCGTGGAGCACTTAGCCGCACCTACTCCGTTCAACCTTCTGATCAGCACTTCGATCGCTTTGAGCAGTTTTATAACGACCAGATTCAGAAATTGGAAACTCTGAATTTTAATAATCTCTCTCACTCCGACCAGGTGGACTACCTGCTTTTTCAGAATAGCCTGAACCGGTCTCTATACTTCTTACAGGAAGAGCGTCAGCAGTACAATCGAATTTCATCCTACCTGCCTGCTCCTGATGAAATTATGGAGTTTATTCAGCTGCGCCGGAGAGGTCACTCCATTGAAGGGCAAAAAGTAGCCGAATGGATGAATAGCTGGCATCATGATGTTGAAAGAAAAATGAATCAACTGGAAGAAGCTGATCCACTCTCCAAGCGGGATGCGGCCTATTTATCGAATGCTATTGAGGAGCTGAAAGATGCTGTCGAAGAGGCCTACTCATTTTACTACGGATACTCCCCTGATTTCAACTGGTGGGTAGAATCGCCGTTTGGAATGCTCAAGGAGTCGTTTGAGTCTTATGCTGAAATAGCTGAAGACCATTACGATCAGGAAAAAGAAGTTGTGGATGAAAGCGGAATTGCCGGCAATCCCATTGGCGAGGATGAGATCAATCGCCGGCTGGCCTTTGAGATGATCTCCTACACTCCGCAGGAATTGATTGAAATCGCAAACGAGCAGTACGACTGGACCCTTCGTGAGATGCTGAAAGCTTCGAATGAACTCGGTTTTGGCGATGACTGGAAAGCAGCTCTGGAACAGGTAAAAACCACCTATCTGCCCGCCGGTAAACAGCCCGATTTAGTTCGGGACCTCGCACTTGAGGCCGAAAACTTTTTGGAAGAGCGGGACCTGGTGACCATTCCTGAGCTTGCAAAAGAGACCTGGAGAATGATGATGCTGAGCCCGGAGTGGCAGCGTATTGCCCCGTTCTTTCTGGGCGGCGAAACAGTACGGATTGCCTATCCCACTCACACTATGACTCACGAAGAGAAGATGATGAGTATGCGTGGAAATAATCCTCACTTTTCGAAAGCAGTGGTACATCACGAACTGATTCCCGGCCACCATCTGCAGCAGTTTATGAATCAGCGCTACGCTACCCAGCGCCGAATGTTCAGAACACCGTTCTGGGGCGAAGGATGGGCACTCTATTGGGAGTTTGTTCTCTATGAAAACGAATTTGCCAATAGTCCCGAAGACCGTATTGGAATGCTCTACTGGAGAATGCACCGTGCGGCACGAATTGTTTTCTCCCTGAACTACCACCTCGGCAACTGGACTCCACAGCAGTCGATCGACTACCTGGTTGATAAAGTAGGCCATGAGTACGCCAATGCCGAAGCGGAAGTTCGACGCTCTTTTGAAGGGAATTACGGACCTCTCTATCAGATCGCCTACATGGTTGGGGCAATGCAGTTCTATTCACTCAGAATGGAGCTGGTAGATTTCGGGCAAATGAACGAGAAAGAATTTCACGATGCTATTCTTCAAAACAACAGCATCCCGGTAGCGATGGTCAAAGCTATTTTAACTGAACAGGAGCTCAGTCCAGACTTCGAATCCGATTGGAAATTCGGCGATTATATCGAAGGGATGTAGCTTACCGCAGTGGCGCAGAGATTCGCAACCCTCCCCTCTTGAGAGGGGAAATGCCAGCACGGAATTGCGTAGCAAGATCCGTGCTGGCGAGGGGTGTGTTCGAAAATGCTGAAACAGATTCGAAATCCACCATCACCAATTAAACCCACTCAGTGTACCCCGCGCCTCTGCGGTGAATCCACTCTCCTAAATCTTCCCTTTTTTCCGCAGGCGGCGGTAAATTCTCTCGGTATCTAACTCGTCAGGTATTTCTGAACCTGAAACTAGATTATCTGCCAAAATAGACGCCATATACTCGGAGTAGATCAACCCTTTTGAACCCATCGCCGAAAAGATGCAGAGCTGTGGATTGTTTCGATGTCGACCCAATACCGGGAGATGATTAGGCGCCGTTGCTCGGACTCCGGCTAGCTGACCGGTCTTCTTAACCTTTGTGCTGATTTCCGGCAGAATTTTTTCCAACTTCCCAAAAAGCCGGTTGTATGCTTCATCCGTAATATCCACATCCTCAAAATGGTGCTCGTAGGTTGACCCGACGATAAGCTCGTTCGGCTTTCTGTGTAAAATATATCCAAGCGCTGAGAGTCCATGTTTCCATGGCAGTTCCCGGTCGATTTCAAATATCGCCACCTGACCTTTCACACGCTGAATTCCAAGTTCAGCCCAGTCGTCAAAACCGGGCGTATCGGCGCCGGCACAAACAATCACATGCTCGGCGCTTGCTGTATTTCCCTCTTCGTCGGTCAAAACAAAGTCTGAACCCTTAAACTCATACCCCGTTTTCAAACCGCTGAACGATACGCCGCCATCGGTCAATACTTTTCGGAATGTATTCAGGTAGTTGTCCACAAAAACCGTCAGTCCCGGCTTGATGAAGTAGCCACCATAATTCTCTGCAATTCCCGGATTGATCTCCTCAATTTCATTCGGTTCGAGCCACTCCACCCATCCCTCAGGCCACGGCTGCTCTTTAAGTGCTCTCTTAAAATTTCCTGCCAGCTCTTCAGTGATAGCCGGACGCAAAACTCCAGTGGCGTTAAACAGGTCATCCCTGCCCGATTCCTCTGCAAGCTTCTCGATATTTTCACGAAATGCATTCAAACATTTTTCACTCTCCCAAACGAGATTTCCTTTCTTTCCGGCTGAGGGATTGACCATAGCGGCCGGTGGTCCCGGAGCTTCGGGATCAGCCCGAAACGGATCAATCAAAAGAACCTTTTTTCCTTTTTGATGAAGTTGATTGGCCATGGATAAACCGGAAATACCGGCTCCAAAAACAGCAGCGTAGTAGTCAGACATAGTCATTTATTTCATTAGTTGTGAAACATACGGGGAGCACTGCTATAAGACAAATGGTACACCGAAAGGAGTCCGGGTAAATTCCCCATTTTGAAAACAGTTCTTGCGATCAGATAAAAACTTTAAGACTTTTGGCGCCATGGGATTTTTTATACGAAAAGCATTTAAAGCCGGGCCATTACGCATCAACCTTTCTAAAGGTGGTGTGGGACTTTCAGCCGGCGTAACCGGAGCGCGACTTGGCCTCAATCGAAAAGGCGCCTATGTTTATGGCGGGCGACACGGACTCTACTATCGCGAACAAATAGGAAATAAGTATAGATCACGCGGTTCGGCCGATCATATCAAGCCTGATGGCAGACCGGTAGAGGTAAACACAAATGGTCCCACAGATCTGTTTGTGGATACCGGTGCAACTTTCCCATCCCCCTATGATCTGATTGAACCGCACCCGTGGCCCGAACTTATTGAACCTACTCCAAGGCATAAAAATCCTGTAATCTGGATTCTGCTCGTTTTTTTGATTGGAGTCTCAATTGCAGTTCCAAATCCCGTAGTGTGGGGAATTTCTGCTTTTGGTTTTTTGCTGATCTCCTGGTCCATAATCGAGGATTACAGGTGGCGAAACAGAGGACATCAGATGGTGGAGTCGATCGCAAAAATGTTTGAGAATACTCCCAATAAGGTTGATTTAACGCCGATGTATCAGTTTGAAGATAAAGCACCCAAACGGTACAACGAGCGTTTTATGCCCGATCTATACTCTGTAATCATACAGATTGCAATGGAAAAAATGGATGATGAACACATCTTCGCATATAACAAACTTGAAAAGCAGATTCCGGTCAATGATGAGTTTATAAGAAATACAAAACAGGCGATCCTAACCCGCAGAATGGAAGTTGCGCTGGAGGATCACCTCCTTACAGAAGAGGAGGAGGCACAAATACGGGATTTAATTAAAAAGCTTGACCTGTCCGAACAGTTTGTATTTGAAGAGCTTCAGTATCTCGATCTGGCATCATCGGTCAGGAAAGAGATGGAAAGTACGTTAGAAGTGGCTGAATCGCCCATACCCCTGGTTAGAGGTGAAGACTGCTATGCAATTTTTGATGATGTGAGATTGCTCGAAGAGCGGGTACAGGACCGCTTTCAACATAAACGCGTTCAGTACAGAAAGCTGGGGTACGAAATTCAGATTGAAGGGACACTCGTCATCACGGACCGAAGGTTAGTGATTTACGGGTCAGGATCAAGGGAGTACCGCCTGAATAAAGTACTGGATGTCATCACTGATCTGGAATCCAATACGATTGAGATTACCATTTCCGGACGGAAAAATCCGATCTTCCTCACCTCGAAATTCCCAATGATTATTGCGGCACGGCTCGAAAAAATTATTGAGAGAAAAGTGAAGTAATCTTACAGGTCATAAATGATTGGCCTATATAATCTCACCTGTCTGGGCATATTTACTGTTTATATGCTTTGTGATTCTTCGGGTCCTTGTGACTTTGTGGCCATAGCGTTTAATCCGCTACGAAAGCACAGAAATTCTAAGGTGATCAAAGAATACTTCTGCGAGACTCTACGCAGTAACTCGCGCACATCTGCGAGAAATGTTGTTTGATTTGCCAGACGCTCAGATCCGGTAGGTGCTGAGAGGTCTTATACAGAAAACCCATTCATGGGTTTAACACACGAGCGCGGGATTTATCCCTGTGAAACTCTGCGAGAACCCCAGACGCTGCCAGGTTCGATGAACGCTGACAGGTCTTTTAATCATCAACATCCCATCGATAGGTTCGGTGGGTTTTATGATGCACACATCCCAGCGCTTCCAGGCTTCGTTGCATCAGCCAGTTTTTTTCACTGACCCACGCCCCCTCCAGGTAATCAAGTGTAGGCGCCGCCTGATGAGTCATCTGAATACCCCGAACAAAAACCAAAGCCTCTAAGCCAAGTTTCCGATACTTTGGCAGAGTTCCGAAAACCATCGTGCGGAGATGCTTTACTCTCCGTTTAAAGAGCATCAGTTTCGGGATATGCCACCAGTTTAATTTCCCGCCTGTTTCTGAAGAAATCTCATTCAGATCCGGAATAGAAACCGAAAATGACGCCGGTTCTCCATTCACAAACGCAAGCTGAACGCTCTCCGGAATCATGATTCTCTTCAAATCCTGAACCATCTGCTGCGTAGCTTCCCGGGTCAGTTCGGTAAACTCATCCTCCCTCTCCGAAATATCCTGATGCCTCCACGCCTCATTGTAGATCGTTCGGATAGACTCCGCATCTTTTTCCAGGTTTTTCATATCAATCGGGCGTGTTGTCACGTCAGGCCGGTTCTCAATCCGATCCGTAATCCGGACCATTCTTTCGGGAATGGGCTCTGCAAAATCCCGCTTATAGCTCCAGTGATCATCCAGTTTTTCAGCGCCTGTATTCTCAATCAGTTCTTTGTAGTAGGGTGGATGGTAGAGCATCCCATAGATTGGCGGCTCATCAAAATTTTCAACCAGCAGGCCCCAGTAATTCATATTCTGCCCAAAGTTGATCGGTCCGCGAAATGCGCTGTATCCATGTCCGCTGTGCCAATCTTTTGCAAATCCAATTATAGCATTGGCAACCGCCTGATCGTTAATCATTTCCATAAAACCCAAACCACCCATTTTTGGAGTCAGTGCGGCATCTTTTTCAGGATGATTCATCAGGGCAAACCGTGCAACCAATTCATTGTCGTCAAACATCAGATAGCGCTCACAAATCCCACCGTCAAAAAAAGAGTTCTTCTCCGGGTTGAACACATTCTCCACCTCAAAACGGAGCGGAGGTATCCAGTTTGGGTAATCCCGGTAAATGGTAAAGGGAAATTGATGAAACAGATCGATCTCTTTTTTTGAGTCAATCTTTTGAAATCGGTATGCCATCAGTCGAAATCAATTCTTACATTAATATTTTATACAACTATTGAAAGTACAGGCCAGAGTGTTCTGTTCAAAATCATCAACATCGGGTAAACTTAAACTACACGGCTACCATTTATGCAGTCTGAATTCAGGCGTAAATTAATTGTCATTTTATTAGCCCTATCTTGTTTTTTGGCCGGCTATCTGTTGATCAATACCACACCCGTATCTCAAAAAAAGTTAGTCCACAGTTCGCAGATTGACTCACTGATTACGTTAACCCTACAAGATTTTAATATTTCGCAAGATCAGATTCGAAAGCGGGACATTCAGGTCGATTCTGTTTTCTCCAGAAGCGTCTATACGGTCAGGGTTGCTCCAAATTTTTCCAAAACCACCTTACACTACACGTTAAAAGAGGAACTTTGGCCTTATAAGGTCAACCCTATAGCCACGGTTCAGTTTCCGGAAAGAGATATGAGATTACATCTATTTGTTAACGATCAGATTCACAGAACGCTGATTATTCGTGACGACCACGATTTAACTCTACAGCGAAATCAACCAGAAATTTTACCCGGACAGGATTCTCATGAAGTGGATTGAGCCTAAAAAATATCTTGATAAGCTTAAGCTGGATGAATTTCCCCAGCCGGAAATCATTCAACTCAACTACCCCGTTCTTCTTTGCCACGGTTACGGGAGTATGTCTATGCTGATGAAACCCTCTCCAATGCACGACTCTTGCATGCGCCTCAGAAGTTTTGGGATGCAGGCCTTTGCCCCAAATATTGTACCCTACGCAACGATCGAAATAAGAGCCAGCCAGTGGGCAGAGCGTATAGAGCAGCTTCAGGAGAAGTATAACTATGAAAAATTCAATGTCATTGCTCACAGTATGGGTGGGCTGGATATGAGACACGCCATCGATAAACTAGGCATTAGTAACTCTGTAGCTTCTCTTACAACCGTTGCCACTCCGCATCACGGCACAAGCCTTGCCGAAATTGTATTAACCACACCTGAACTTCTCAAGGAGAAGCTGAATGAATTGATGAACTGGTTCGGTGAAAATGTTTTTCCCGATCAAAAGAGCAATGCTGTAGCTGCAGTGGAACAGCTTACACGAAACTATATCGAGGATACCTTCAACCCTTCTACCCCCAACCATGAGAACATAAAATACTTCTCCATCAGTGCTGCTGTAGGCAAAGGCACAGACCACCCCCTTAATCCGATCTTGCGTCTGCAAAATCAGCTTATCTATCAAAAAGAGGGGGTTAATGACTCATTTGTAACTGCAAACAGTGCAGTATGGGGAGAGCATATAGGAGAGTATTCCCTGAGCCATCTCGAGCAGATCGATATTCAGGTCAGCAGAGAGCGAAAACCACTGGTGAATCAAATGTGGATCGACATCGCCAAAAAACTGGAAGAGAATGAATTATAATTCAATCTCCCGAAGATCATTCAATAGTGAGTAAGCGGTGAGATCGTACTGTATGGGAGTAAGAGAAGCGTAACCTTTTTCCAGAATGGAGATATCATTTTTTTCATCTTCATCAAGCAGCTGAAATTTACCCGTCATCCAGTAGTAATTTCGATTGTGCGGATCCACCCTGCCTTCAAACTCCTCAACATAGCGGCTGTTTGCCTGTCGAGCCCATTTTATCCCCTTTAAAGGACCTGACGGTGCATTCAGGTTCAGTGTAACTCCTCTCGGCAAGCCGTGATTCAAAACATACCCGATTACTTTTCGGGCAGCATCCTGGCATCCGGTTAAATCGGCCTCTTCATCAAAATCTGTGCATGAGACTGCAATAGACGGATAACCCAGAATTGTACCTTCCGTTGCTGCACTAACGGTTCCGGAGTAGAGAATATTAATACCGGCGTTACTCCCGTGATTGATGCCGCTCACCACCAAATCCGGTTTTCTGTCCAAAAGCTGGTTGTGTGCAAGTTTAACTGAATCGGCCGGTGTTCCGGATACAGCCTGTCCGTCAAATCGGCCATCAATTCGAAAGGGACGGGCTCTCAAAGGTGTGGAAACGGTTATGGCGTGCCCAACGGCACTTTGCTGACGATCGGGAGCAATAATGGCTACATCTCCAAATTCATCGGCTACTTCGGCAAGCGCTTTAATCCCCTGGGAAAATATTCCATCGTCGTTACAAACTAATATCAGAGGTTTGCGAGGTTTTGACATCTATAATTCTTCTTTTATTTCAATTCTGTTAATCCGAAAAAGCGATTGCCGGTTCAGATTATTTATACTGTTCGTTCTCATTCGGGAAATCACCGCTTTTTACATCATCGATGTATCCCTTAACGGCCTTGTCCATCTCGGAGTGCAAATCGGCATATCGCCGAAGAAAACGGGGGGAGAAATCTTTATTCAGACCCAGCATATCGTGCAGTACTAAAACCTGCCCGTCGCAGTGCGGGCCGGCACCGATACCTATGGTAGGAACTGAAACAGATTCGGTTACCTTTTTCGCCAAACCAGACGGAATTTTTTCAAGAACAATCGAAAAAACTCCGGCTTCTTCCAGTATTTTTGCATCCTTCATAAGCTGATCGGCTTCCTGCTCCTCTTTAGCGCGCACTTTGTAGGTACCAAATTTATATATACTCTGAGGCGTGAGGCCCAGATGGCCCATAACCGGAATCCCGGCATCCACTATACGCCTTACCGTATTTGAAATCGTATCGCCACCTTCCATTTTCACAGCATGAGCGCCGGCCTCTTTCATCATTCTTCCGGCACTTTTCAGAGCCTCTTTGGTTGTAACCTGGTAACTCATAAACGGCAGGTCGGCAATAACCAATGCCCGATCCACACCTCTAACTACACACTGAGTATGATAGATCATTTGATCCATCGTCATAGGAACGGTTGTTTCGTGTCCGGCCATCACGTTACTGGCGGAATCCCCCACCAAAATCACATCTACCCCGGCTGCATCTATGATGCCGGCCATGGTAAAGTCATATGCCGTGAGCATGCTGATTTTTTCACCGTGGCGTTTCATATCTACCACAGTTTGAGTGGTTACCTTATCACGTTTTTGGGATGGGAGTTCAGTGCTCATGTGTTATCCTTTGAAACAATTGCGGCTGATGCTTCCAGTTCGCATACAACCTTGCCATCCACACTTGCGGTTCCAATCATTGTTATGAAATTGCGACGCTGGCTGTCCAGCTTCACCTCCATAATTAGTTGATCGCCCGGAACTACGCTTTTTCTAAATTTCGCATTCTTAATTCCGGTAAAAACCATCAGGGTATTATCAGGGTCTTCAACCTGATTTTTCATGATCATCAGAGCACCTGATTGAGCCATCGCCTCAACCTGTAGAACACCCGGCATGATTGGCGCTCCGGGAAAGTGTCCGTTGAAGAAATCTTCGTTAACGGTGACATTTTTCAAAGTCACAATTCGTTCTTCTTCCAGTTCAATGACCCGATCTATCAGTAAAAACGGGTAGCGGTGAGGAATGTAATTTTTAATCTCTTCGATTTTCATGATCTATTTTTTTGAAATATTGTTAGTCAGGTTTAAAAGTCGGCTGTAATGATCTGTTACTAATCAACTAATTTAGAACCGATACCGATTTATATAACACTATTGTACTCAAGAACTAAGTTGTGTGTGTGAATATAAAAAAACTAAGCAACGGTACCCACATAGACGTAAGCAATTCCGCCGGTAAGTTTTATAGCCCTGGCGGAAGAAAATGATCCGGTTTCATTCATCAGCTCAAGAAATTTGTCTCCGGCAGGAAATCTTGCACTCGTTTCAGGTAAATAGGTATAAGCTTCGCGATTACCGCTAATCCAACCACCGACTGTTGGCATTACATGTTTGCTGTAAAATTGGTAGGGATACCTGATCAGCCCTTTAGGCTGGCCAAACTCCAATACAACCACTCGCCCACCCGGCTTTACAACACGGGCCATCTCTTTCAGAGCAACAGAGGGATCATCAACATTCCGGATTCCGAAGGCAATACTTGTTACATCAAAAGAATCGTCATCGTAAGGAAGATCCATCGCATCAGCGACTTCAAATTCCACCACAAGATTTTCATCTTCCGCCTTAGCAGGAGCATGTTCAATCATCTCTTTGCAGAAATCTGTGCCCAGCACATATCCATCATGGCCTACCGTCTTCTTGAACTCAAGAGCCAGGTCGCCTGTGCCGGTAGCACAATCTAATACTCTGTCGCCCGGTTTAGCACCGCTTTCCAATACCGTTTTCTTTCTCCATGCATTGTGTACACCAAACGACAATATCCCGTTTATCCGATCGTAATCATCGGCGATATCGGCAAACATATTTCTAACTTTTTCACTCATAATTCTTCAAATACTTTTAAATAAGTTTCATTCTACTTCAAATGATCTGTCTTGTTCAGATACACAGCTTTAAAACCATTATCGTAAACAAGATGATTAACAGCCCCGTTCTGATGTTCAATTTTATGCATATTTTCCAGTCCATATCCAAGCCACTTGCTCAGTAGAATTCTGATCAAGCGACCATGTAAAATATAGACAAGAGTATCGCTTTTTAGATTCTCTATATCGCGCCGGATCACATCATTTGCCCTTTCAAATACTTCAACCGGTGATTCTCCTCCCGGTATCGGTGTATTCAGGCTTCCCGATTGCCAAATCGCTTTTAGTTCTTTTAAATCCTCAGAGGCCTCCAAATATGGGATCCCTTCATACTTCCCGAAATCCATCTCATCCAATCCCCTTTCGCGTACTGTTTCAAGGTGATGCTTCTCACTGAACGGTTTTGCCGTTTGCCAGCTTCGCTGCAAAGAGCTGCTATAGAGCTTATCTGCCGTATAACTCGTTAAATAGTTCGACAGTTTTCCGGCCTGTTCCCAGCCTTTATCATTTAGAGGGGCATCAATACTTCTGCCCTGTAAAAGGCCTTTTAAGTTATAATCTGTTTCGCCGTGACGCGCTATGAATAGCCGTTTCACACTCATTTTTTCTTTTTACTGTTATAATCAATAACCGCTTGCCGTATTTGTTTGTCCAGTTTTTCTATCTCAACCGGAGGCATATCTTCATAGACGGCGTACCTTACCAAAACCATTTTAAGCACCCTGTCGTTTAACGGGAGCTTATCCCCCTTTTTACCGGAATCAAACTTATCCCATAATCTTCTGAGTAAGCTTACCTTAAATAGAAAGAAATAGATAATTCCGATTGTTACGGCCAAATACATTCCGCTGATACCCATATAACTGAGTACGACAGCCGCAATCACAACCTGCAGCAGTTCTGTATTTAAAAGTCGTACAGGAGTTTCAAATACGATATTTACAAACGCACTTTTTTTATGGTACCACCAGTAGTGAAAAAGAAACGCAATAACGGATGCAAGCCAGGTTTCCGTTACAAAGGCGAGTCCAAAATAGAGAAGCATTGCTAAAGAGTCTGCACTGTCTATCCAGATCACTGCTTTAGAAATCAGGCTTTCAAACGAATGTTTTTTAAGCAATCCGGGCACATACTCTTCAACCGTATCTCGGGTGGCATGAAACCAGTGGCCACCGGATGTAACCGTTGAGTATGGGGTTTCAAGTATATTTATGGCATGAGACTTCTTTGAAAACATAATGTGTAAAGATAGCCTCTATTGAGGAGAAAAAGAACTGAAAACCCGTTGGTTCTGATCGGCAATATTTCACGCTTTCGCAACCGTAACTACTACTGCCGAATTACTTTTTTGGCTGAGTACACCAGCTAATTCGAATGTAGTTGCTCCCGTTGTGAAAACATCATCGATGATAATCGGTGTTCTGTCTTTAAGGTCAATATTATCCCGGACCTGGAAAGCATTTTTCAGGTTACCCGCTCTTTTCTCTGCAGAAAGACCTGTCTGCGTAGATGTTCTCTTTATTCGCAGAACGTTATCCTGCGGAATAATTTGCCAGCCGCTTTTTTTTGAAAACCCTCTGGCCAACGCCCCGGCTTGATTAAATCCTCTTTTTCGAAGTTTGCTCTTGTGAAGCGGAACCGGAACAATAATAGGCTCTCCTTGTCTAAACAGTTCATTCAAATGCCTTTGATGAACGGATAAAAATTTATCTGCCAGTATTGTCCCCAGATCTTCACCTACTGATTGTAAATAATTATACTTCAAATTGTGGAGCAGTTGCTGCAAATAACCGCCCTTATCAAATTCCCACATCGAAAACTGAAGTCTGACACTATCCGGCAACAACAGATTAGGATCCGTTTCAGAAGCTTCGAATCTTTTTTTAATGCACCAATTACAGATATGTTTATCCGGTTGCTGGATCGAGGACCCGCAGCATGGACATACAACGGGAAAAAGTAATTCAAAATATGGTTCAAATAATTTCCACATTGTTGAATGAAATAGAATTAAAATCAAGCTGTTCTACTTATAGGAACCTATTTTCTTCAATTCCTTACAATTTATAATACAATTTAGGCTCACTCTTTTGGAAAGCCCTATATTTAATTAGATTTGATCATCGAAAATAATCCAAAACAAAACTCTATGCCTTCACTCGGGAAAGATTTAGTCAAAATTCGGGAACATCTCGGTTTTACCATACAGGACATTCAAAGCGCAACGAAAATCCCTCTCTCTACCCTTCAATCCATTGAGGACGATTCGATTTTTGAAGATTCCAAGGAAATTCAAACCTACATCAGAAGTTTTGTTCGCACCTATGGCCGAAAACTGAAGCTGGATGACGAACTGGTTCTTGAGGCACTGGATGCCGTTGAGGTTGGGGGGTATAATCATCAGTTGTTAAGAGATTACCCTGAATTAGCACCTCCATCTTTTAAATCACCGGAAAAAGAAGAACCCAAAGAGGATATTGATGACGTTACTCAGCATAAGGAAATAGAAGAAAGTGAGGAAGAGAAAGATCCTGTAGTTCCACCTGTAAAAGAGGAACCTCAGCCTTCACAACAAAAAGCTCTGTCAGATCCCCCAAGTGTGCGAAATGTCAATTGGGCTGATATGGGGAAGCGTTTTTCGACTAATCGCAATAATACCCCTGTTCGTTTAATCGGACTTGGCGTAATTATTGTTGTTGTAATTTTGGTGATCTATTTCATTTTCACCAATGACTTTTTTGCTACAGATGATACTCAAATCGTAGACACCCCACCTGTTCCTGAAGAGACACTACAGGAGGGTGAAACAGGTATTCCGCTGGATATCACGGAATCACCGGCCCAGCAGCCCGAACCTACGGCTAATGCAGAGTTAGACGATATCTTATACCTCACTATTTACGCGGCAATGGATCGGCTTGAACCTGTTCGCGTTTGGAGCGATTTAAAGCCCCGTGTAGATCCTTACTGGCTTGAAGAAGGCACTGCATTCAATTATGAGTTCAGCGATACCATTCGGGTCCGTGGACAATATAGTCGAATGCTTCTGTTTCTAAATGGCCACCGAATTGACAATTTTCGTCAACAATATTTTAATGAAGAGCAGGAAGCAGTAGAGCTGACCCGTGATCTCTTTGAAGATGATCCGAAATGGGCCTCCCCCATTCCGTTTGAACTTCCCCCGAACGTAGCCGAACCTGACTCTGTTGCCGACAGACCATCATTTTAAAAACTCAACTATTTTTCAGGAATGAACAAAGAAGAGGCGAAAGCCAGGGCTGAAGAACTTCGACAGTTAATAGAAGATGCAAACAGAGCGTACTACCAGGAAGCTAAACCATTTATCAGTGACCAAGAGTTTGATGAGGCCCTGGAAGAACTGCAAATAATCGAATCTGAATTTAATCTGAATGTAGATGGGTCTCCATCCCAGAGAGTAGGAGGAAAACCAAGCAGTGATTTTCCAAACGTAGAGCATCCTCAGCCCATGCTCAGTCTTGACAACACCTACAATGAGGATGAACTCCGCGATTTCGACCGCCGGGTGCGAGATATTTTAGGTAATATTGAGTTTACTTACGCCGTTGAGATGAAGTTTGACGGCGCTTCGATTCGGCTGCGCTACGAAAACGGAGAGTTTCGTTTAGGGGCCACCAGAGGCGACGGCAGCATGGGTGATGAGATCACCAAAAATCTGAAAACAATTTCAGATATCCCTCTGAAAGTCGATACAGATATTGATATCCTTGAAATCCGAGGTGAGGCCTACATGGAAAAAGAGGCCTTTGTAAGACTAAATGAATACCGGGATGAGCAGGGACTTCAGCCCTTTGCAAACCCAAGAAACTCAACGGCAGGATCACTAAAAATGCAGGATCCCCGTGAAGTAGCAAGAAGGCCCATTCGTTTTTTCGCCTTCGACCTTCTGCTTGAGGACCAATCCGAGTATCCTACACAAAAATCTAAAATGGATCTTCTCAAAAAGCTGGGGTTCCCGGTGAGCAAGCATTTTAAAGTTTGCCGGTCCATCGATGAAATTTTTTCCGTTATTGAAGAATGGGATACCGTTCGGCATGAACTCCCTTACGAGATTGACGGTGTAGTTATTAAAGTAAATGAAGATCGCTACCGAGACGAGCTTGGCTCTACTTCTAAAGCACCACGCTGGGCCATTGCATATAAGTTTGAAGCGGAACAAGCTTCTACCCTGCTTGAATCGATCACACTTCAGGTTGGCAGACTCGGAAAAATCACACCGGTTGCCGAACTGAAAGCCGTGCAACTTGCAGGAACTACAGTAAAACGGGCATCGCTGCATAACGAAGATGAGATTTTACGTAAAGACATTCGTCCGGGCGATACCGTTGTCATCGAAAAAGCCGGAGAAATCATTCCGCAGGTACTCAGTGTGGTAAACCCCGACCGTGAAGGTCGGGCCCCTTCTTTTTCAATGCCCGATAATTGTCCGGCATGCAGCGAAAAGCTGGAAAAACTGGATGATGAGGTGGCATGGAGATGCATTAACCCTCAGTGCCCGCCACAGGTTAGGGAACGAATTAAACATTTTTCCTCGAGAGATGCCATGGATATTGATGGACTTGGCGAGGCTATTGTCGAGCAGCTAATCGATGCGGATCTGATCACTACGTACGCCGATCTATACAGTCTTAAAAAACAGGATCTGATCCCTCTTGAGAGAATGGCAGAAAAGAGTGCTCAAAATTTAATAGATGCCATTCAAAAAAGTAAAGAGCAGCCGCTGGAGCGTCTTATATACGCAATCGGTATTCGTTTTGTAGGCAAAACCGTAGCAAAAGACCTGGCTTCTCATTTCAAGTCGATGGATAACCTGATGAAATCAACTGAGGAAGAGATGACCCAAATTGATTCAATCGGACCAAAAATTGCTGAATCTGTCACACTCTTTTTCGGACACGAAAAAAATCTTCAGCTTATTGAACAGCTTCGCCAGGCAGGCCTCAACTTTGAAATGAGCAAATCGGATGTTCTATCCAATGTATTAGAAAACAAGAGATTTGTACTTACAGGCACGCTTCCATCGTTAACTCGAAAAGATGCATCAGAGCTTATCGAAAAGCATGGTGGTAAAACAAGTTCATCAGTCAGCTCAAATACCGACTTTCTTCTTGCGGGTGAATCGGCCGGGAGTAAACTTACTAAAGCTCAAAAACTGGGTGTTCCAATTCTGAATGAGAAGGAGTTTCTGGAAATGATTGGTGAATAACCGTTGCCATAGCAATTAAACAACAATTTTGATTTATCTTTAAAAATCAATTTTTGATAAAACCTCACCTTCCCTATACTATGAAACGGGTACTCGTAAAAATGTTGAGGTTACCTTCTACGAATCTATTATTATGAGCATTCTTGAAAAATTGGGTCTGGGTCAAAAAAACCGCAAACAATCACCCAATATCGGTAAAAAGAAAAAGCAGAAGCTGAAAGAGGCCGAACAGAAGAAAATCAAATATCTTCGGATTCTCATCTTTTCTGTATTTGTCATTTCCATTCTGATCACCCTGCCCCAAACTACCTTTCAACCTGTAGCAAGTTATGCAGTAGGTGAACCGTGGAGAGCCGACGATCTTACAGCACCTTTTACCTTTTCACTGAAAAAGTCATCCGCTGAAATTGATCAAGAGAGGCAGGAAGTCAGGCAAAATACGCCACCTGTATTTCATGCTGATCAAAATGCGTCCATTACTATTGATGCTCGTATAGATTCTGTTTACAGAACGCTGCAGCCTGTTCTTGACAGCTACCTGCAGTGGCAGCGGTCTAAACTCACTGACGAAGGCACTGCAGCCAACGACAGTATCCGTTATTTTCAAGAAAGACGATTCTCAAATCTGAATTTTTCTGAAGAGGCCTGGAACACAATTCTGGATGATTATGAATCAAAAAGGCTTGATGCATCCAACCAGACTCTTTTAGTTGACCAAATTCAGTCAAATATCCGAAATGTATCAAACGAATTGCTCAGCAGAGGTGTGGTAGACCGTGTAAAGGAGAATATTGAGCAGGACGAAATTATTGTACGAAACCTAATTGATCGAACGGAACGGACCATTAGCCTTAACAGAACGTACGATCCAATTGAAGCTTTGGACTACGCTGAAACTCAGTTCAACAGATCATTAAGTAACCGGGCCGCAGAGGTTGCAAGTGAGATTTTATCAAAAGTTATTGAGCCCAACTATATCTACAGTGAAGAAGATACAGAGGCCATTTTGAGTGAGCGGATGGAAAATATCTCCACTACAAAAGGTGCTGTGGAACAGGGAGAAATCATTATACGAAAGGGTGATATTGTTACCCCGGAACGGGCAAATACATTAGAAAGCCTGGCCGAAGCACGTGCCGCATCTGCTTCTGATCACGAAAAAATGCTTCGGTTCATCGGTGAAGCTATGGTCATTATAGCAGCCGCTTTTGTTTTTCTATTCTATATCTACCTGTATCGACTCAATATCTTCAATAAACCATCCATGTTCCTGCTGGTTTTTATTGTGATGGGTATCTTCATTCTGGGCAGTGCAGCAATTTACCAGGTAGACAGCGTAAACAGTTATATCATACCCATCGCGGTTGCCCCTATTATATTGACCATCATTTTTGATTCCCGGGTTGGATTGATGGCTACCATCACCCTGGCAATGATTACCGGTATCATTCACGATAACAGCTTCGAATATCTGATTGCCACCACAATTGCCTGCAGTTTAGGTGTTTTTTCCGTGAGGGATATCAAAAATCGCTCTCAATTCTTCTTTACTACACCCGGCGTGGTTATGGGCAGTTATTTGGTTGTACTGGGCGGTTTTGCGTTAACACGCTATACCGGATTTGATCAGTTCGGAACAGATGTTCTGTTTGTGGTGATCAACTCAATCTTTATTCTCTTTACCTATCCGCTTATACTGCTGATAGAGAAGCTCTTCAAAATCACTACCGATTTCACGCTGCTGGAGCTGGGTGATACCAACCTTCCGCTCATGAAGAAGCTGATGAACGAAGCCCCCGGCACCTTCCACCACAGCTTGCAGGTTGCCAATCTCGCCGAATCTGCCGCGTCAGACATCGGGGCAAATGCACTGCTTTGCCGTGTTGGCGCCATGTACCACGACGTTGGGAAGATGGATAAGCCGGCATACTTTATCGAAAATCAGAACAAATCGAACGATCACGATAAGCTGAAACCAAAGATGAGTGCCCTGGTGATTAAGAATCATGTGAGCGAGGGTGTGAAAATTGCCAAAGAGCATAATCTGCCTGATGTCATTATCGAATTTATTAAAACGCACCACGGTACCTCTTTGATCAAGTATTTTTACGGAAAGGCACAAAATCAGAAAGAGACGATACCTGAAGAAGATTTCCGCTACGACGGCCCCACGCCTTATACTAAAGAGCAGGGTATTCTGTTGCTGGCTGATGGTGTAGAAGCGGCTTCTCGTGCGATGAAGGATCCAAATTACAGTAAGCTCGAAAATCTTATCAATCGGCTCGTAGACGATCATATCAACGATGGTCAGCTAAGTAACTGCCCGCTAACGTTCAAGCATATACAGACCATTAAAAAATCCTTTCTGAATATTTTAGTAGGGGTTTATCACAGCCGGATTGAATACCCGGAAGAAAAAAAGAAGAAAAAAGCGAGCGGAGAAAAACCTTCTAAAGAGGAAGAAAATAAAGGAACCGCTGATAGCTCTTTACCTGATGAAAAAAAGAGCAGTGATGAGAAGAGCGAGGAGTAGCAGATGGGAGCATTCGAAACTGAACTGAAGCAGTATTTACAGTTCATCAAACTGGAAAAAGGTTTGACAAAAAATTCGACGCTCTCCTACGAAAATGATCTTCGTCGATATCTTCATTTTGTATCACACACGCTGCAAATATCCGGTCTGGATGGAATTACGCTAAACCACATAGAACAGTATCTTGAAGAACTAACGGAAATGGAGCTGGCTGTTAGCACCATTTCCAGGAATATTTCCAGCATCCGAAGCTTTCACGAATTCGCGGTGGTGGAAAAGATTGCAGAGGCGAACCCTGCTGAACTCATAGAGCTCCCCAAGAAAGCAAAAAAACTTCCTGAAGTTTTGAATCCGCAAGAGGTTGAGTCGATTATCAACGAGGCGGATAGAACCACATCTGCCGGTATTCGCGATGCCGCCATCCTGGAAACCTTGTACGCAAGCGGAATGCGGGTCAGTGAACTTACCGATCTGGAAATGAACCGCCTTTTTTTTGAAATCGGGTTTATTCGTGTTGTAGGAAAAGGAAATAAAGAACGGCTGGTGCCGGTTGGTGAAATAGCCCAGCAGGCACTTGAACACTACATAGAGACATCCCGTAAAGAGTTTTTAAATCCGAAAAAGCCCGGGAAATCTGAAAATAAGATATTTTTAAATCAACGGGGCGGGCCTCTAACCCGGATGAGTATTTGGAACATTGTAAATAAATACGCGATGAAAGCCGGTATCGAAAAAAACGTTTACCCCCATATTTTCCGTCACTCCTTTGCCACTCACCTTCTCGAAGGCGGAGCCGATTTAAGAGCGGTGCAGGAGATGCTTGGTCACACATCCATCATAACAACTGAAATTTACACCCACGTTGATCGTTCATTACTGCATCAGGTGCACAAGGAGTTTCATCCGCGAGCCTGAAATAACATCCTATTAACCACTCAATCACTTTCATTCATGTCGAGAATACTGCTCAAAACTCTTCTCCTCTCACTCTTCTTTTTTTCGCAATTCGAACTTACTTCAGCGCAGGTTTCTCAACCGGCAAGTTTTCAAAACGGGGTTGTAACTTCAGCTGACCGCTACGCGTCTGAAGCAGGTCTGGAAATATTGCAAATGGGAGGAAATGCGATTGATGCTGTCGTAGCTGTTCAGTTTGCCCTTGCCGTAACCCTGCCCCGGGCCGGTAATATTGGAGGTGGCGGATTTATGGTTCTACATACGCGCGACGGAGAAATTAACACACTGGATTTCCGAGAAAAGGCCCCGGCTCGGGCAACCAGAGATATGTACCTGGATGAAGATGGTGAATACATTAGCGATAAAAGTAAAGTTGGAGGTTTGGCGTCCGGTGTACCGGGAACAGTTGACGGCATGATCACAGCCCTGGAGAGATACGGCACACTTGCTCTTGAGATTGTAATGGAACCGGCCATTCGGTTAGCTGAGGATGGCTATATTTTGTCACACTCGCATGCCAGATCACTTAACAATGCTGCAGAACGCCTTAGCAGGTTTGATGGCTCAAAAGACATTTTTCTAAAACCGGATGGGGCACCGTGGAAGGCCGGCGATCTTTTTGTCCAGAAAGATTTGGCGGAAAGTCTGAAAAGAATTGCCAGCATGGGACGTAGAGGATTTTACTCCGGGCTTACCGGGCGCTTAATTGTAGAAGAGATGAATCGTACAGGCGGAATTATTACCCTCCGAGATCTTAGGGACTACAAAAGCGTGTGGCGCAATCCTGTGAAAACAGAGTTCCATGACTTTGAGCTCTATATGATGCCACCGCCCAGTAGCGGAGGAATAGTTATGAAGCAAGTGCTGAATATGCTGAGTGAAGTAAATATTGAAGAGTATAGCCTCAACTCTGCCGATTATGTACATCGTCTGGCAGAATCATTCAGGCGATCATTTGCCGACCGAAATTACTGGCTTGGCGACCCCGACTATTCAGAAATTCCTGTTGCGGAACTGCTTGAACAAAAATATCTGTCAGATCGTATTTCAGATTTCGATCCCACAATGGCTTCATCAAGCGAATCCATATCTCACGGAAAGTTCAATGATGTAATTGAAAGTGATGAAACCACTCACTTTAATGTTGCAGACCAGTATGGAAACGTTGTAGCCGTCAACACAACTCTCAACGGATCTTTCGGGAGTTTTGTAACTGTTTCCGGTGCCGGATTTTTAATGAATAATGAGATGGATGATTTCTCAGCTAAACCGGGAGAGCCCAATATGTTTGGATTGATCGGCGCTGAGGCAAACTCGATCGAGCCAGGCAAGCGTATGTTAAGCAGTATGAGCCCGACCATTGCCCTGAAAAACGGTAAACCGGTATTTGCGGGCGGGGGCGCCGGCGGACCAAGGATTATAACCGCCACGCTTCAAAACTTTCTCAACATGGCACTTTTTGAAATGAATGCCAATCAAGCAATTTCCGCGCCCAGAATACATCATCAATGGTTACCGGACAATCTTTATGTAGAAGGGCTCTATTTTTCTGATGATACGGTTCGAAGACTCGAAGAGTATGGGCATCGGGTAGAAAAAATCGGCAGTATCGCACTCACGCATATCATTATATTGAATGAAGACGGCATGATGAGTGGTGCCTCAGACAGCCGGGGAGACGGCTATGTGGCAGGGTATTAACTCGCTTTTGAGCTCAGCTCTTCGCTCTCCATTAATTCCGGATTTTTTTCTCTTTCCAATGGACTTATTGGAAAGAGAATGGCTATTGAGTTTTTCTGATCATCCAGAATGATCTCTCCTTTTATCTGTTTTGTAAGTGAGCGAACCAGCTTCATGCCAAGCTCAGTTTTATTCTCCCAATCAAAAAGGTATGGCGGCAGCTGACCATTCTCCCGTACTACAATATAAAACTGTTCCGAATCTGAATAGAGATCTACACTGATTACGCCCTCTACATCATTTTCATGTACATTCTCATAAACCTGACTCAATATCTCATTTATTACCATACAAACCGGGACTGCTCGCTCCAGGTCCATCAGCAGATCTCCTGCATACAGCGAAATATTTGCGCCGGTATTCTGATGTCGATAATCCTGTTCAAGTCTGTTTGAAAGTTTGATTACGTATGATTTCAGGTTGAGCGAACTGTGATTCCCGCTCTGAGAAAGATGTTCATGCAGCAGTGAAATTGCCCGAATTCTGGATTTCGAGCTCCTAAGCGTTTCAACCAAAGAGTCATCACCTGTCCGTTTTAGCTGAAGCTCAAACAGTGCCAGAATAATACCAAGATTATTCTGAACCCTGCCATGAATCTCATTCAGTAACAAATCTCTTTCTGATACAGCTTTTTCCAGATCTCTTTCTCGTTTTTTAAGTTTTGAAGTCTGCTTATCCACTTCATCACGTAAACTGTTATTCCATGAAGAGACCAGGTAAATACCCGTTAAACCGACGGTAAGTATAATTCCAATTGAGATCCAAAAAATGAGCTGATACGATTCAGTGGCCTGAAAAACACGCTCAGCTACAATAATTTCAGAATTAACAACAGCCTCGGATATCCCACGATTTCCCAAAATCCGGCCGCCAACCACAAACATCAACACAACTACAACCACAGAAGATATAGAGCCGTAAATCCAGCCAAGAGTAACTTCCTGTTTTGGCAAAGATTTCATCAAATACTTATCGCGCAGCTTGAGAACGGTTGGCGACAAAATGAATAACAGAGGCCCAATAATTAAAATGGATTGGAAAAATGCGCCTGTCCACCACCCGTTCCAAACCTTAACCGTAAGAATTGCGTTTATTCCCTGATTTAAACTCCATACGAAAGATCCGAGTGAACTGGCCATTGCCGCAACAAGAGAGACAACGGTGAAGAATGCAATACTTTTGATACTTCGTAAATCGATAGATACCGGCACACAATGATATGCAAGAGCATATATTCCCAGCCCGAGAACAAAAGAAAAGGCAAATAGCAATGACCACTCAATTGGCATTTCTGCGGAAAATGCTATTACAAATGAAGAGAGAAATACAGGAATAAACCCCCATTCAAAACCGAGCCAGAATAGTAACAGTGCTCCAATAATCAGGGGCGGATAGACAAGGAAAAATGTTATAATATTGATCTGCTCGATATTTGCAGCCACCCAGCTTTCGGGTATCATTACCAAAACTGAATAGATCGACAATCCAATGAATATAATCCAGCCTGTAATGGCTGCTATCACTTTCAGTTTATCGTTCTGAAGCCTCCCCAAAAGCTGATCCAGCGCAACCGGGTTCCAGTACCTGTCTTTGTTCTCAATACTCTTCTCAGCCATATCCCTTTCTTACCTGACGTTTTATTAGAATATTTTAATATATAAATTAAAAGGCATATCCTCCCACACCCCCCGTAAGATTCTAATTTTATCCGGTACTTATAATGATGCGGGAACCCTGTTTATGAAAACAGAGAAGTAGAATTTCTAAAAAAAAGCAGATGTGAGAATATGAACCGCAATTCTATTACCCATGGCATTGAATCAGAAAATCCTTATTTAAGCACTGCTTAAAGTATTTTCCATATCATCGAAAAGGCGATCACTATCACTAGAATTGAAAAGCCCAATTGAACCCTGCTTGCCTCGGCTTTTTTATTGAGCTTAACGCCGTAAAATCCTCCAAAAAAAGCTCCAATCACCAGTGGAAAACTGGTGCCAAAATCGACATACCCCAGGGTAAAACCGGTTACACCATTTTGTGTACCGGATAACAGTGCGTACTGCAGCCAGCCTGATAAAGAGATCAGAACAATCGCCAGGGATGAGATACTAACGGCTTTTGATATTGAAAGGCGGTACCACAAATTAAGGATAGGAACCAAAACCACACCGCCGCCAACGCCTGCCAAAGCCGATACCAAGCCTCCAAATCCACCTGCACCAAACTGCTTCAGTAATCCCGGAGATTCGGCCTTCAACTGAAGTGTAACATTCGATTTGCTCCTGCGGTAGAACAGAATTGAAACAAAAATCAATAAAATCACAAACAGGCTAACAAAAACATCCTCTGTATAAAAAGGACTGGTTACTATACTTTTGCCTATATAGACTCCCACAGACCCTAAAACACCAATTGTAATTCCCTCCTTCCAATAGCTATTTCTGTGACTTCTCTGTTGAATAGTACTGCTGGTTGCCGCCACGAACGTACAAAATAGAGAGGATCCGATCGTCCACGATACCGGTGAACTCACACCCATCGAAGTAAAAAGAAAAAAGAGAATAGGCGAAAAGAGCAGACCGCCGCCCACTCCAAAAAAGCCGGCCATCACACCGGCCATTACTCCTAAAATGAGTAGTAAAATAAACATTTAGACCTGTATTGAGCCCGTCATATAAGTGGCGGCAGATCCGCCAATTTCTACTCGATCACCCAGTTGTTTACAGTGAATAGCACCACCGCGTTTAGAAAGCTGCCGGGCTTTTAAATCTTTTTTAGACAATCGCTTTGACCAAAAAGGAGTTAAAACCGTGTGTGCTGAGCCTGTTACCGGATCTTCCGGCACCCCAACTGACGGAGCAAAGAAACGGCTCACAAAATCAACGTTTTTACCGGGGGCCGTCACAATTACTCCTCTCGCCTCCATTTTTTCTAAAATCATGAGATCCGGCTTCATTCTGGCAACCGTCTCCTCATCACTCACCAAAACAAGCAAGTCCACATTCATCCCTGTGTAGATAGGTATGGTTCCCAGTGCATCCGGGATTAATTTTGGGACGGGAATTTTATCGGGCGGTTGTGAAGGGAAGTTCATCCAATAAAGGTCATCACGTTTTTCGACCGTTAATGGCCCGCTGTTCGACTCAAAACGAATTTTCTTTTCACGATAGCCTTCATGTTCAAACAGCACATGTGCTGTAGCCAGTGTAGCATGTCCGCAAAGATCTACTTCTGTTGTGGGTGTAAACCACCGGATACGGTATGCCCCACTTTTTTCCTCAACGATAAAAGCCGTCTCTGAAAGATTGTTTTCTGCCGCAATTTGCTGCATTGTATTTACATTCAGCCAGGAATCAAGAGGGACAACAGCAGCCGGATTTCCCGAAAAAATTTGATTAGTAAACGCGTCAACTTGAAATATTTTCATCTGTAGATCTTTTTTTCGAAATGTACAAAATAGAGATGAGGATTACACTTTATCGTATCACACACCTTATGATATAAACCTAATTCAGTGCACCCAATCGCTGACGCGCCAAACGCTTGGCCTCATCACTGTTTTCCTGATCCAGAACTCTTTCGTAGTAAAAACCCGCTTCATCAGGTTTATTTAATCGCTCGCTCATTCTTCCGGCTTGATAAGCAGATAAAGCCTGCAACGGTCGCCTTGAGGAGTTTGCAAGTAACTGACCCGTATCGTAGGACTGTTTAAACGAAACAAGTGCTTCCGGCAGATGTCCCAACCGGAATTGGGCAAGTCCCAGCCAGTAGTAGATCTCCTCTTCCAATATCATTCTATCTTGCTCAGGCAGCTTGCTGCTGTTTTCAATAACATTCTCTGCGAACTCAGCCACCTCACTGTATTGGCTTAATTGATGCAGTGTTCTGGCTAAAAGTCTGCTATAGTACGTATTTTTAGGATACTGTTTAACTAACTCCTGGAAATAAAGAAGAGCCTGTTCAAAGTCGCCCTCATAGTTCAGCAGTATATTCCCCAGAAAATAGGTTGCCTCCGGCCTTGCAAACACCCCATCTCTCGAAGCGATTCCCAACTGTCTAAGTCCCTCTTCCCGGTCACCGTCCGGTAGAAACCACGAAACCGCCCTCACTACAGGATAGTTTTCGGGTATATAGGCTGCGTAGTATCGTTTCATGCCTTCTGCAAAGGTGTTATCCGGCAGGTTTGGCACCACCTCCATCAGCCTTGAATAGGCTTGATAAGCTTTACGCCCAATATTAGCTGCTGTAAGCCACTCCTCCCTGTTTGAATGATGCCGTGCTGTATATCCGTTGGCAATTGCCCTTATGATGAGTGCATCAGGATGATCACGATCTCTTCTTAAAAGTCTGGAGGCCTCAAAATCAGCCTGCTTCATCACGTTAAAAAACTGTTCATCGTTTTCTGTGTTATGCAGATCATTGAGCACCGTCCACCACAACTCCATACCACTCCATAAAGTCCACAGCGGATGATCGGGATGTGCTTCAATCCAGGGTTTCAGAATATGCCTGGCTTCTTCCTGATTTTGATTGTATAGAGAATCTATAGCCGCTTGTGCGTCTGATTTAAAACTTTCGTCCTCTATTAGAACAGCTGTCTGCGCTTCAGTTTGAGACAGAGGAAGTATGCACATTAAAATGAGCAGTACCGTACCGGTAAGGCGAGGGGAAACTAAGCGCATAATTGAAAATTATAATACCTACTTCAAATTTTCGAGGAACCAGCCTTCCGTTAAATCGAGCACTTCATCAAATTCCTCGGGAAAGGTCTCCTCTTCAAACGGATGAGCCACATTAAACGTATGGCCGGCATTTTCAATCAGTCGTACCTCTTTTAGTTCTGACGGACAAGTCCTGTAAAGCTTCTCAGATTCACTGAACGGTACAGCTTCATCATCTTTTCCGGCAATAAACATCGAAGGTATATAAATCTCCTGAACCCGTTTTATTGCCATCAGGCGATCCTCATTCGCTATGGCATCATCGTAAACCTCCTTTCCAATCCTCATGATCTGGTTGGTGCGGGAGTTCTTGATTTCAGTATACCCCTTATTATTCCAATCTTCGATCATAGCTTCACTCCAGCGCTCATTATAGTTGGCCACAGCACTCCATGTAACCAAAGCCATAATTTCGGAGTATTCTGCAGTGGCAGCTACGGCTGTATGTCCGCCACGCGAATGACCTATAATCCCGATTCTATCCGAATCTAAAACGTCTTTCTCAGTTGAAATCTCTCTGCTCTTTACCGCTTCAATTACGGATCCAATATCGTCCAGATCTCTGCTCAACGTACCTTTTTCAAAAAGGTCAAGCTGATCAAACTCCAGCATATTTTCTCCGATACCGTTATGGGAAAAATTCATTGCCAATACAGCAAACCCGGTTTTTGAGAGTTCTTCGCAGGCATCGGGGAAGGCGCCCCAATCTTTGAATCCCTTAAAACCATGCAGAAAAATGATAATAGGCAGTGTAGACCCGGACGTAGAGTAGGGTGTATAGAGGTCGTAATAAATTGGCAACCCATCAGCAGACTCTACATTTCCGGAATTTTTTTCTACTCTGCTTACTTTCATGATCGCTCTCTGTTGAAATCAAGTGTATCGAGTTTCACAAGCTTCCGAAGATCGTTAATCTCTTTCTGTTTGAGATATCGCCATCTTCCCACTCGCATATCTTTATCATTGAGGCCGGCATAACGAACACGTTTCAGTCGTTTAACCTCTGCTCCAAAATATTGGATCATTCGCCGAATCAGGTGATTTCTTCCCTCAAACACCGTGATGATTACAATATTGGGTTTATATCCGCTTCGCTGAATTTTTGTGGGCTGGATTGGACCATCTTCCAGCTCAATTCCATTCTTCATTTCCGTCAGTTCATCATCCGTCAATATCCGATCGGTCTCCACTTCATAGGTCTTTTTCACCTTATAACTTGGGTGCATTAACCGGTGAGCAAGATCACCGTCATTAGTCAGCAGCAGAAGACCCATCGTATTTCTGTCCAACCGGCCTACCGGGTAGACCCTGTAGCCTGTGGCATCTTCAATAGCGTCCAGTACAGTATTTCTGTCTTTTTCATCATCTGTGGTGCTGATGGTGTCTTTTCCTTTATTCAGCAAAATGTAGACAAACGGCTCAAGGGAAACTTTCTGTCCGTCAACTATTACTTTATCATCTGTGGTAACTTTTGTACCCAGTTCAGTTACCACCTTGCCGTTAATTTTCACCTTTCCGGCTTCGATATACTCATCGGCATCTCTTCTGGAGCAGAATCCCGCGTGTGCAATAAATTTATTGAGTCTAATCTCGTCTCTGAGATACTTCTCCTGATCCGCCCGGTTGGAGCTGTCCGGTCCTTTTCTGGCCTTTTTCGCTTTCCTCGGCTTGGAAGTGCTCTTTTTTCGGCTGAAAGGCTCTTCGGAATTTCGCTTTTTATCAGGTCGTTGCGGACGCTGTGGCTTGTCTGGACGTTTTTTCTTCATGGGTAAAACTCTTTATTAATTAGTATGATTTGACTGAAAATTCACGCAGATCAAACCAGTCGGGCAGTTCATAATCAGTATTAATGATCACTCCGCCTACCAATGCAATTTTGCAATTCTTCAGGTTTCCGGAACTCTTTTCCAGAAGTATTTTTATTCGTTTATCAATAGCGCTATACATTACTTCGGTCGCTTCTACAATCGGGTCACTCTCTGCAAGAATTTGCTTCCCTTCGCTGCTTAACGTCTCTTCCAGTTTCCACTGCTGATAATCCAATTCACTGTCTCGCTGGCCGGCAGTACCATTTTTCATAGCATCAACAGATGCCTTCAGTGCCCCACAGCAGGTGCTGTCATGATCCTGACCTATCCGCCGAACAAATCCGACTTTATCTTCTTTAGTAAAACCGATATGAGGTCCATATACCAGGATTGCAAAACCATTATCAGGAATATGAGCGGTAAATGCTCCAAGCCCTGTTAAGCCAGAAAAAGGAAATCCGGCCAGACCACCCATTGAGAATGGAGTTTCCACACCAAGGTAGTCGCGAAAATTTGTTGAGGATCGGATAATCTCATCACTGCAAACCGAAGTAGCCATAATTGTTTTTGAAGAATCAAATCCATGCTCGTTTTTGAGCTGATCCATGCACTCTTTGGTCACAACTTTACCATCTTTGGCATTTGGATAGAATGATTTAATCAGTTTGTCCATCAGTGTTTAAAATTTTGATTCATTTTTTAATTGAGACAGCTATTCTACTTTTGAAAAGAAAGATATCAGCCAGAGAGCACAGTAAAAAGTAAATTAGCCGTTTTTTTCTTCCGAACCATCTCTCTTAGGGACCGGATCGTATCCGGAAGTACCCCAGGGATGGCATTTTGCGATGCGCTTCATTCCAAGCCATGTCCCTTTCAGCACTCCCCACTCTTCAATAGCTTCAATAGTATAGCTGGAACATGTAGGAACATGCCTGCAGCTTGGTCCAAGAAACGGAGAAAGTATGGCCTGATATAATTTTATCAAGCCAACAAAAATCCATTTCAGAGCTTTTTGAAGACTATGGAGCATCAATTTCGTACGTGGTATTTCCGCTTTTATCATCTTTTAAACGGATCCCAATCTCAAGCAGATCGTCGCGGATTTTATCAGATGTGGCAAAATCTTTATTCTCCCGCGCTTCGGTACGTATCTCAATCAGCAACTGAACAAGCTCATCCGTTTTACTGCTGTCTGATGCTGTTTCTGCCTCCAGCCCCATCACATCAAAAACAAACTCGTTCATCGTTTTTGTAAGTGTGGTAAATGCAGATAGTGACAGATCAGATTTTTCGATCTGATTGTTATGGAGCGCGTTTACCTTACTCCCCAGATCAAACAGTGCCGCAAGTGCCAAAGCCGTATTATAATCATCATTCATTGCAGAGTGACAACGGTTGCAAGCATCCAGAATTTCATTATCAATCTTTCCGTCCGTCCCGTTTTTGGGCGGATCCATTTTGTTTAAAGTATTTACGGCGTTCATCAGTTTGTGATAGCCTTTTTCAGCAGCAGCTAAAGCTTCGTTTGAAAAATCAATTTTGCTTCTGTAGTGGCTTTGCAGCATTAGAAAACGCACAACCATGGGATCGTAGGCTTTATCCAACTTTTCATGATCACCGGCAAAGAGCTCTTCCAGGTTAATAAAGTTTCCGGCACTTTTACTCATCTTGGCACCGTCTATGGTAACCATATTGTTGTGCATCCAATAGTTCACCGGATCGTGGCCGTGAGCTCCCCTGCACTGGGCAATCTCTGCCTCGTGATGAGGAAACTGCAAGTCGAGTCCGCCGCCGTGTATGTCAAACTTTTCACCAAGATATTTGGTGCTCATTGTGGTGCACTCCAGGTGCCAGCCGGGAAAACCGACACTCCAGGGTGAACGCCACCGCATAATGTGTTCGGGATTAGCTTTCTTCCAAAGGGCAAAATCATGGGGACTCTTCTTTTCATCCATTCCCTCCGTATCACGGCTCCCTGCCTGAAGATCTTCCAAAATCTTACCTGAGAGTGTTCCATAATCGTTGCTTTCGCGATACTTCATCAAATTAAAATAGACGCTCCCGTTAACTTCGTAGGCTAAGCCGTTACTCACTATTTTTTCAATCAGCTCAATCTGCTCAATAATATGGCCCGATGCTGTTGGTTCGATACTGGGACGAATACAGTTCAGGGCATCCATTCCTTCGTGATACTTTATCGTATAGGTCTGAACTACCTCCATCGGCTCAATCTCTTCGAGGCGCGCTTTTTTGGCAATTTTATCCTCTCCTTGTTCAGCCTCCTCATTTTCAAGATGGCCTACGTCCGTAATATTTCGCACATAGCGGACTTTATAACCAAGAAACTTTAGGTATCGGTAGACCACATCAAACGTGATAGCCGCCCTGGCGTGGCCTAAATGAGGATCACCGTACACTGTGGGCCCACAGACATAGAGTCCTACAAAAGGAGGATTTATCGGTTCAAAAAGTTCTTTTTTCCGCGACAGACTGTTGTAGAGATGCAGTTTTGATTGCTCCTTTTGTGCCATTGTAATTATTTAAAATCCTGAAGTTGTCAATTGATCTAAAAATAGAAACTGAGTCTTAAATCAAGCCATTTCAGTTTGAGTCTTTATATAATCAATAAACCGCTGTTGGGTAATTTCGTCCTTAAATTTACCTCTGTAGTCTGTGGTAACCGTACTGCTTTCACGATCTTGAATTCCACGGGTAGACACACAGAAGTGTTTACTCTCTATAAATACAGCTACATCCTTTGATTCTAAAGCCGTCTCCAGTTCATCCGCAATTTGCAGTGTTAACCGCTCCTGCACTTGCGGGCGACGGGAATAATAATCAACAACCCGGTTTATCTTGGATAGCCCGATCACTTTCCCCGTACTGTAGTAAGCCACATGTGCTTTTCCGATGAAGGGCAAAAAGTGGTGCTCACAAAACGACGTTACGTTAATGTTTTTCACCACTACCATATCGCCATATTCATATTTATTGCCAAACTTTCTGGCATCCGGCCGGTTTTTTGGGTTCAACCCTTTAAAGATCTCTTTCACGTACATTTTAGCGACTCGCTGAGGTGTACCACTTAAACTCTCATCGTTCAGGTCTAACCCTAAAGCTTCCATAATTTTGGCGAAATGCTTTTCAATCACTTCAATTTTTTCGCCATCCGTTAAATCAAAAGCGTCATCTCTAAGAGGAGTTTTTACAGAAGTTGAAATATGATCATCACCAATTTCATCTGCCTCTGTGTGGTTCAGTTCTATGGAACCGACTGCATTTTTTTCTTTACTCATCGATCAAAATTCTGTGTATAAATATGTTTTTTTTGGAACATTAAAGTTACGGGTTCCTGTTTCAATATCATAATAGATGAAACGATAGAACCTTATCACTAAAAGCTATCTTTCGGTCTCAATTCAGCCTTTTTCTTTTTTGAAAGTATTGATCACACCACCGTCCAGAAGGGATTTTAGCTGTCTTCCACTCAATGAATGACGAACCGTAAACTCACTGTCTTTTGTGACATTCTTAACGGTTACGTTTTTTCCAGACTGAAGTTGTTTTCTGATGTCTGTAATTTTTAGAATGTCTCCCTCGTCTATAGATTCGTAATCCTCATCATCTATAAACTCAAGCGGTGCAATACCGAAATTGGCCAGATTCTGCCACCCGATACGGGCATAACTTTTAGCAATTACAGCTCGTTGCCCAAGATACCTGGGAGCAATTGCTGCATGCTCCCGGCTTGAACCCTGCGCATAGTTTTCACCGGCTATCACCATATGCCCCTCGTATCTATCTTTCGTCTCAACTGCACGATCATAGAATGATTCATCAACGACGGTGAAGGAGAACTTACTGATTTCGGGAATGTTACTTCTGAATGGCAGTACTTCTGCACCCGCTTTTAAAATTTCATCTGTTGAAATGTCATCCTCCATTTTCAATAAAACGGGTACTTCAAAATCTGCCAGCTCATCAAAATCGGGCATTGTTGAAATGTTCGGTCCTTTTTTGAGCACTTTTTCACTGCCATTTTCTGTCGGAGCTATCAGCATCTCTTTATTGATAATGTACTCCTCCGGGTCGCTGTATACCGGCCAAGACATATCAAACAGCTTTTCGAGTCGGCGAGGGTCGGTAATTTCACCTGTAAGCGCAGATGCAGCAGCTGTTTCAGGACTAACCAGAAAAACTGAATCTTCCTTGGTCCCCGATCGATCCGGGAAGTTCCTGGGCACTGTCCTCAAACTGTTCTGCCCGCTGGCAGGTGCCTGCCCCATTCCGATACAGCCATTACATCCTGCCTGATGGATTCGCGCTCCGGACTGCACCAAATGAAGCATCACTCCGGATTTAACCATATTCTCAATAATCTGACGAGAGGTCGGGTTCACATCTAAACTCACATCATCATGGATGCGCTTATTCTTCACGATTTCTGACGTTATCCAAAAATCTCGATATCCCGGATTAGCTGACGAGCCTATATACGATTGGTAAATCGGCTTTCCTTCAACTTCCGAAACCGGTACAACATTACCTGGACTGCTTGGCAGGGCAATCATCGGTTCAAGATCGTCCATCACAAGCTCTTCATAATCATCGTAGGTCGCTCCCCCGTCCGCTTTCAACTCAGTCCATTGATCTTCACGATCGTTCTGTTTCATGAATCGGCGAACTTCTTCATCAGATGGAAAAACCGTTGTGGTTGCTCCCATTTCTGTACCCATATTGGCAATCACGTGCCGGTCCATGGTGCTCAGTTCTTTTAATCCCTCTCCGAAATATTCAATAACATATCCCCTGGCTCCTTTCACATCGTACCTTCTCAGCATTTCGAGCACAAGATCCTTAGCACTTACCCAATCGGGCATTTTGCCCTTCAGCTCCACACCCAGTACTTTGGGCATCTTTAAATACATCGGCTCACCTGCAATAGCAAAAGCTACATCGAGTCCGCCTGCACCCAGTGCGAACATTCCCATACAGCCCGATGCCGGTGTATGGCTGTCAGATCCTGCAAGTGTTTTTCCCGGTTCAGCAAAATGCTCTGTATGAACCGGATGGCTCACACCATTTCCCGGCCTGGAGTACCAGATACCAAATTTATCAGCCGCAGATTTCAAAAATAGATGATCATCCGGGTTTTTATTGTCTGTTTGAAGCAGGTTGTGATCTACATACTGGCATGAGACATCTGTCTTAGCCCTATCCAACCCCATCGCTTCCAGCTCAAGCATCACCAGGGTACCGGTAGCATCCTGTGTTAAAGTCTGATCAATTTTTATTCCAATTTCTGTACCCGGCTTTAGCTCACCTTCAACTAAGTGGGATTTGATAAGCTTTTGAGTAACGTTCAGTGCTTCAGACATAACGTGTTTTTTTACATTAACCTTATGCATACTATAAGGTTATCATAAAATATTTCGTTCAAATCGCTGCTGCTGGTACTTTATTTGATCTCTTGAAATCTTTAAAATACTGTTAACTCACATTTTCTGAGTTTGTTAGGAATTTTCGGCAATTTTTCCGTTTATTGAATAAACTGATCATCTGCAGGTATGACTTACCGTGAACTCATAGACCAACTAGCCGCTTCTTCCGGCAAGTCAAAAGCTCAAACAAAAGAGCTTTTAGAGGATGCTATCTCTGTACTTTCCACGCAGCTGGCACGCGGTAACGGAGTTTCTGTTCCTGATTTGGGAACATTCGGTTGTAAAGTGAAAGAAGTACAAAAAGTTTACAGCCCCCATTATAAAAAGTATATGCTCGTACCTCCCAAACGAGTTGTTGAATTTAGCCCCTCTTCTGTTCTCAAAGATGAACTAAAGTTTGTGGGAAAAGAAGATGAGTGAAAAAATCACCTTTAGTGAACTGGTTGAGCTTATTGCTGAGCAGTCGAAGCAGAGCCAGGCTTCCACGAACAGTTTTATCGGTGAGCTTGTCAATATAATAGAGTCCGGATTAAGGAAAAGCGGATCTGTGAGCATATCAGGGTTTGGTAAGTTTGAATTGAGGTGGATGAATGAACGCCCCGGCGTTAATCCGCAAACAGGTGAAGAAATCACTATCCCGGGTCAAAACAGAGTTGTTTTTAAACCCTATAAGGCGCTTCGTGAGGAAGTTAACCGGCCTTATTCCAAAATGGAGCCACAAATACTGGACGAATCTCCTGACAGTTCATCAGACAAAGAGTCTGACAGTAAATCCAGGCAGAGTGCTCAATTAACAACACCTTCAGACTCCGACAAAACAGCAGCCGCGGATAATGAGAAGGAAGACGGAGACGACTTTTTAATTGAGCGCCCGAGTCCTGCCAAAGAAAAATCCGCTATCAAACCGGCCGGTGATTCAGATAAGTCAGAGAAGCCAAAAGAGAACCCTGAAAAGGAGAAATTTACGCCGATACCTGTCAGAACCGGAAGTAAAGAAGATTCCGGTAAAACTGACGACCGGAATGCCGTAAAACCGAAACTGCCTGCCAATCAAAAAATGCCTGCTTTAAATGCCGGAGAAAAGGAGGAATTAACGAAGCAAGCCCAAGAATCAGGCAAATTCAACTGGACCTATGCGGCGGCAGCTGTTATTGTTGCATTAGCTATTTTCATCATATTCCTGCTTTCTCGTCAATTTATATCTGATGATACCCCTCAGATTGCAACGAACCAGGAGCAGATAACCGCACCCGTTACACCGGCACCAGAGCTTGACCAAACGATTGAAGAAAGTGAGCCTCCACCGGTTGAACCTGAGACCGCACCCGACCCAACTTTAGAAACGGAGATCCATTCTGTTGGAGCGGGCGAATCTCTCTGGAGCATTGCCGAAACTGAAATAGGCAATGCATATCTCTGGCCAATGATTTATGGCTTGAATTTAGACCAAATTGAAAATCCAAATATTATCCCAGTAACTGCCGAACTGACGGTGCCGGTCATTTCTGATCCCGATAACCTTTCGGAATCGCAGCTTAATCAGGTTGCAGAGGGATACCTTGCTGTTTATCAATGGACCCGTACAAACAACCCGGAAGAGGCCAGATATTTCCTCTGGGCTGTTGGGGTCTTCTCACCCGAAACGCTTGATCACGCAGCTTCGAATGTTGATCAGGCGGATCTCACGTTTGCTAAAACGAGATAAAACCAAATTAACAATCCTAAATTTGAGGAAGCTATGATACGTCATATCGTAATGTGGAAACTACAAGATGAAGCCGCAGGAGCTACAAAAGAGAAAAATGCTGAAAAAATGAAGCTTATTCTCGAGGGCCTGCGAACCAATATTGATGAAATTAAAGATGTGGAAGTAGGAATTCAGATTAACCAGGACGACCCGGATGCACTGGATGTAGTTTTGATCTGTGATTTTGAAACAGACCTTGATTTCCAGATGTACACCCGGAATGCACATCACAAAAAAGCCGTAGAGTTTATTAAAAAGGTGGCAGAAAGCCGTTACACGGTTGATTACAAAGTAGATTTATAATTTCTACCTGATTGTGGAGTCACAGCCATTTATCATACCGGAAATCACGCTTAGTGAAGATTTAAGTGGCAAACTTCTGGCTGCATCTGCCTTAATCAAAACCGAACTGCTTCGATCTGTTCAACTGTATAAAACTGATATTGTTGAATCTGTACACCTTACAAGAAAGCGCCTGAAGTTGTTTCGGGCGTTTTTAAAACTACTCACGATGTGTGAGGGTAAAGATGAATTAAAGCTTCTGAACACCACATTCAGAAACTGGGGACAGACACTTTCCCAGTTACGGGACGCCCATGTCCATCGCTCATTCATTAATGATGCTATGCCTACCCTTTTTAACAAAAAGGGAACAATTAATACACTTCATGAGATTAAGAAAATAGCTCATCAACAAGTTGAACAGCTGGAAGAACGTTTGGTCTATCAGGATGAGATTTTCAAACAACTTAAACAGAAAATTCAGAACCATTCGTCAACGGAGACGTTTATCCAATCAAATCAGTTTAATACTGCATGTATTGAGAAAGGATTTGAACTATCCCTTAATAAAAGCCATAAGGCTTTTATTGATGCTAAAATCTCCAAAGACTCCGGGCGGTTTCATGAATGGCGCAAGCGGCTGAAGGATGTTCAGTTTCAGATGGAGCTACTGCGGTCTCATCAGAATACTATAATAAAATCTTCTTCAGATGTTGAACAACTTTGTGAACTTCTCGGAAAAGATCAGGATTTGAATAATTTTATGCATTGGTTGAGCACATTGACCTTGGAAGCCAAATCGATAGATAAGTTGCTGCATCCGCTCAAAAAATCTCAGCTAAAATTAAAGCATCAGCTTATCGTTGAAGGCAGTAGATTTTACAAACTGTTATCCATTTGATTCATTGACTTTTATGGACCCTGATGAACCGCATAAAATTCCCATCAACGGTGTATTGGATCTGCACTATTTTGCGCCTGAAGACCTCTCTACGTTGATTGATGAGTACATAGATGCCTGTCTTGAAGAGGAGATCTACCAGGTACGATTTATCCATGGGAAGGGAATTGGCAACATAAGGAGAAGCGTCCACGCCCTGCTCGAACGTAACCCACATGTAACAGGGTATCAAATTGCTGATGGATCAGGCGGCGGCTGGGGTGCTACAATTGCTAACCTGAAACCACAGCAGGGATCATAAACGGTTTGTATTGCGTACCTACGGCAAGCAGGCACTTTCAATACAACTCCTCTTTTACCCATATTACGTCTCTAACGAGACGGTAGATTTCATGGTTAAACCAGCCCAGAGTTTCATTTCGTTTAAACAGGGTGCATCGTGTAGCATTTGTTGTATTAAAGCATTTCTTGTGGGGCACATTTTCAATCCTCCCTTCGGGACTTGCCGGACTTTTCTGATACATTTTTCTACCAATGTGTTGTCCCTGACGGGACAAGTGGATTTACCAAACAGCCCCTTATAATTCAATTGAACCGGCACTCATGACCATATCTGGGCTCCCGTTAGATCGTCACGTCAGAGACAAAACATGGGTAGCCAAGACCGGCTTCCCCCGTCCTATTCAGTGCCGTAAGGCTCGACACATTAGACCGGATACAATTAAGCACAGAAAACAGAAAACAAAAAAAGAGGCCCGAAGGCCCCTTTTTTTAAATTCAAAATGTCCTGAGAAACTTAGTTCAGGAACTGGTCAAACGTTAGCGAGATGTAGTAGATCGCTCCGAGGTTTGGTCCGCCGTAGTTCAGGAAGTGGCGGTTGTTAAAGATATTTGAACCACCGGCCTTCACCACAGTTTTCATATCAGGTATTCTGTACGTAACCTGTGCATCAAAAGTACCTACATCCGGAACGCGACCGCTGGCAAATGATGATGTCCAGTCAAACGCTTCCTGCCATCTGTAGGTAAGATTGAACCCTAACTGATCGGTCAGACGACGATTACCAAATGATACATTCACCTTATGCTCCGGCGTATTGTAATCAAAGATAAATTGATCTTCCCGATCTGTAATCAGCTGATTCCAGTTGTAATTTGCACTAAACAGAAATCCTCTTGGAAGGTTGTAATCCACTCCAAATACAGCTCCCTGAGATTTCACCGTCTCATCTACATTTGTGTAGAGCTGGAATGTGTTCGATGCATCACCGGATAGCAGGGAAGCTGCTACAGCCTGATCTCCCGGGCCTCCTGTAAATTCTCCGGCAGCACGTCGTACCCTGAACTGCGCGATGAAATCGTCGTAAATATTGTAGTAGTATGCAGCATCGATCAGCAGCCTGTTTCCAATCAATCCTTTATAGCCGATTTCATAACTTTGAATCTGCTCCGGCTTGACAGGGTTAAATTCTGTATAAGGAACTAACTCACCTGCAGCATTTTGATTACCTGCCAAAAGTTCATTGGTAAATCGCTCTACAGACTCAAGTGTAAATGCATTGGTAGTAACATCGTAAGGTGCAACCACTTCAGGCAAACCACCCAATAGTCTGGCAGTCAATACATTCAAATCGATATACTGCCCCTGTGTGGTAGGATTCCTGAACCCTGTTTGATATGAAGTTCGGATATTATGTCCATCTGCAACTTTCAATACAGATGAGATACGAGGATTAAACTGCCCGTCGAAGTTCTCATTTTTGTCATATCGCAGTGATCCGGTCAGTCTCCATCGATCATCAAACAGAGATTTTGCAGCCTGCAGATATCCGCCATACTCATTGATGTTTATTGCGCTATCACCATCAGCAAAAATAGTACCGTTCGATCTTAACTGATACTGACGGAAACTAAGTCCAACCTGGAGGTCAATAAAGTCAATTTCGTTTTTAAAGTCGTATTGACCTTCCGAATGCAGAAAGCGGGACTTGTCATTAAATCGGGCGCCTTGCGGTACAGTACCTTCCAAAGCTGCATCCCTGGCTGC
>LKNA01000003.1 GCA_001564065.1 Chitinophagaceae bacterium T5-Br10_B2g13 | reverse complement strand
TTCGTCTCTACAGATAGCACATATTTACCCTAAAATCAATCATTATATCCTTTTGGAAGCGCTTTTGAGGCGAATTTTTACATATATTTATTCTTTATACGCATTTTCCTTTAAGTATTTTTTGTCATGGCGCAATTCAACCTTCATTCTCCATCTTTATCCATTCTATCTCAAAAACGACTTAATCCGGGATTGCCCGGAGATCCCAGGTGGGTGTACTTTTTTATCACCTCATTAGCAGACCAACCTTTACTGATTGATGACTCACCCGCAACAACACGATATGCTTCCCTAAAAGCGACACCTTTCTCCACTACCAGTTGGTTTGCAGCCTCAGCAGCAAACAGTTCAGATGTGCATGCCGCTTCCAACTTTTTCTGATCAATAGAAATTCCGGATATCAGGATTTGTGAGACGTTTAATAAGTTCATCGTTTTTTCTACAGCTCGAATCACCGGCTCTTTGGTAAGCTGGAGATCCCGGTGATATCCGCTGCCGAGATTGGCAGTCAGCATTTGCAGGGTTGATGCCGCTCCCACAATCTCGGAATGCCCAGCCCGCAAAAGTTCTGCCACATCCGGATTTTTTTTCTGCGGCATGATCGACGAACCGGTACAAACCACCTCATCAAGGTCAAAAAATTGATAAGCTTCACTGCTAAACTGGATCACATCTGCGGCAAATCGATTCATGATTGCGGTAATTCCTGACAGATATTGAACCATCTGTAACTCCACCCATCCGCGTGAAAGCTGGGCTGTTGTAGAGCAGACAATTGGCACGGCAAAGCCAAGCTCCTCGGCTTCAAATTCCCTGTCGATATCAAACGTAGTGCCAAAACCGGCCGCGGTACCCAGTGGAGACCGATTGATGAGGCTTTTGATCCCGGACGCAGCTTCCAGCTGCATGATTATCATCTCCGCATAACCACCGGCCCAGAGCCCCACGCTACTGAGCATCGCCTTGCGGGTGTGTGTATATCCCGGCATGGGCACCTTTTCGTGTTTCTCGCCTATGTCGATAAGCAACTCCGCGCAAGCCCTGACTTCAGTGAGGATCTTTTCCAGCGCCTCCTTTTCATAGAGCCTCATCGCCGTCAACACCTGGTCATTTCGCGACCGCCCGGTATGAATTTTTTTACCGAGATCACCCAGTTTTTCTATCAGAAAATTCTCAATTGCCGTGTGCATATCCTCATCCTGGACGGTAATTTCAAACTCCCCTTTTTCCCAGACGGACAGTACCTCATCCAGCCCGGCAAGCAACTTCTCCAGCTCCTTTTCATTCAGAATACCGGCTTTATGAAGCGCTTTGACGTGCACTTTTGATCCCATTACATCATAGGGAACCAGAACCTGGTCCAGGTTATAGTCGTTGCCAACCGTAAACGCCTCCACCTTTTTCGCGATATCGGATTGGGTATCAGTTGATGATTTTTGCCAGAGTTTAGACATGGATTTTTGGGTTTTAATTTGTTTTGATATTAGACCTGAAACTTTGTTCAGGAATAGAATCTCCCCTCCTTCTCAAGGAGGGGTCGGGGGGTGGTTATAATTATTTTAAATGGATAGAAAATTAGGTAGTCAACTTACAGCCTTTTTCAAACCACCCCTAAGTCCCCTCCTTACAAAGGAGGGGATTTTTTCATTGCCAGTTTCTAAGATTAATGACGAGCTTATATTTAAAGTAACATCTCACTAATCAGCCAAGCTGCCCGCTGTACTTTTCACGACCTCCTTCTTCAGTTGGTACGCCGTTTTCTGAGGCAGATTCCACAGCTCGATGAATCCCGCCGAGGCGTTCTGGTTAAAGGCAGCTGACTTGTTGAATGTAGCAAGGTTTTCATCGAACAGCGAGTAGGGTGAGGAGAGTGCCACCACGTCATAGTTCCCCTTGTAAAGTTTCAGGGTCACTTCGCCGGTCACCTTTTTGTTCTGTTCGTTGATGAAGGCCCGGATGTTATCCATAACCGGCTCGAAATACTTGGCTCCGTAAATGAGGTAGGCCCACTTCTGGTCCATAAAGTTTTTAAGCTCGTTCTCTTCCCGGGTGGAAACCAACTGTTCCAGGTTTTTGTGCGCCTGTATCAGAATGGTGGCCGCTGGGTTTTCGTACACACCCCTCACCTTCAGCCCCACTACACGGTCTTCGATTAGGTGAAACACACCAACCGCGTGTTTTCCGCCGATATCGTTCAGCAACAGAATCAGGTCTTTTTTATCATAACTGATTCCATTCAGCGAAACCGGCTCACCTTTCTCAAATCCGATCTTCACCAACTCTTCCTTATCGGGCGCGTTTTGCGGAGTGTTGGCCCATTTCAGAATGTTCTCAAGCGGCGGAATCAATTCGGGGTTTTCGATCTCTCCGCCTTCTCCGGTGTTGGCCCACATGTTTTCGTCGTACGAATAGGGGCTCTTTTGTGTCTGATCGACCGGAATTCCGTTTTCGATGGCGTAGGCAATCTGTTCGTCCCGGCCCATGCTCCACTCCCGAACAGGGGCAATGATTTTCAGGTCAGGGTTCAGCGTGGTGATGTAGCTTTCGAACCGCACCTGGTCGTTTCCCTTACCGGTGCAGCCATGGGCTATCACCTCACAACCGAATTCGGCGGCAAACTGCACGGCCAGCTGTGAGATCATCACCCTGCCCAGTGGACACCCGAGTGCATACCCGCCCTGGTAATCGGCGTTGGCTTTTACCGCTTCGGCGCAAAGCTCTGCGAATTCCTCCTTCGCGTCATAAACGATGGCATCCTTCGCGCCGAGATTCAGCGCTTTCTGTTTGATAGCGTCAAGATTATCAGCCGTCTGGCCAATGTTTACGGTCATTGCGATAACATCGCACTCATACTCCTCCTGGATCCACTTTAGCATCATGCTGGTGTCCAGCCCGCCCGAGTAGAGCAGCAGGCATGTATTAAAGGTTCCTTTTTCGGCTTCGTGTGAGGCTACTTTTTTGTATGTGGTTTGATTTTTCATGGCGTTTGGACTCACCCCCTGTCCCCTCTCTACAGGTAGAGAGGAGGGACTTCGAAAAGAAGTCTGGGGTTTAATTTAGGTTTATGTTTTTTTTAAAATTTGGTTGTCAGATATCCCCTCTTGAGAGGGGAAAAGTGAGCACGAAAGGCATAGCCTGTTCGAGTGATCGAGGGGTGTGTTCATGTTATGTCTCGAGACCTTTTTACACACCCCTAAATCACTGCGTGGGAATCGCTATCGCTCGGAGCCACTCTCAAGAGGGGACTTTTACTGCTCCATTTGTTTGTATTTCCGTTTTTACACCCGTAAGCAGTGTTGCAAAAACACCCTTCGATACAATCATCCGGTTTTTGGCCTGCTGATATACCCAGGAGTTTTTATGGTCGATCACTTCGTCGGTGACTTCCACACCCCGGTGGGCGGGCAGGCAGTGCAAAAAACCGGCGCTGCTTTTAGCCTGTGAAAAGAGCTTTTCATTCACCTGGTAAGGTTCGAAGTGCCTGATCTTTTCATCGTAAAGGTGTTCTTCACCCATTGAGATAAAGGTATCGGCATAGACCAAATCCGTTTCATAAACCGCTTCAAATGGATCAGATGTTTGGATGAATGTGCCGCCGTGTTCAACAGCAAGGAGCGAAAAGTATCCGAGCTGCTCCTCTTTCCAGGAGTACTCCTTGGGACCTGAAAACTTCAGGGTATGGCCCAACTTCAGCCCGATTTCAATCAGTGAAAAAGCGACGTTATTAGCGTCACCCACGTAGGTAATTGTCAGTTTTTGATCTTTACCGAATTTCTGCTGCATCGTGTAAAGATCGGCCAGTGCCTGCATAGGATGGTGCTGATCGCACAAGGCATTCACAACGGGTATTTCTCCATAATCCGCCATTTTTTTCAGCGTGTTGTGCGAATAGACCCGGGCAAAAACCGCGTCACACCATTGTGAAACGTTCATCATGGCATCTTTCAGGGATTCACGGCTGGTAAAGGGCACCGCCTTTCCGCTGGAAAAGATTAGATCGGCATCAATGGGGATGACATTTCCATTCAGGTGATTGATCGCCACTTCGGTTCCCACCTTGGTTCTGAGTGATGGTTTCTCAAAAACAAAAGCGATGTTTTTCCCGGTAAGTACAGACTTTGGGTTTTTCTCAAGCTCTGCGCTGAGGTCGAGTATGGATTGAATTTGATCGGCTTCGAGGTCGCCAATGGTTAACAGATGATTCATGGATATAGGTATTTCAGTTTTTAGGAAATAAGATGTTGGGTCGGGGGGGACAGGATTCAGAAGAGATGCTCAGGCTCCAAAGGTGGAAACCAAATTGCATAAAAAAAGCCCCGACAAATTAAATTGTCGGGGCTTGTGATAAATCCTGGTAGTTTACACTACACACACTGCTATCACACGCCCCAAGGGCGGCGACGGCGAAGAGAAAGAGTTGTTGTGTGTGCGTTAAATTTCATGAATCCTAACTTGCGGTAATCTCAAATTAATTCCAAATCTTTTTTAAGAGTTTTGAAAAACTGTTTTAAAACCACTTTAATGCCGTGTAAACTTTCGTATTTTTTTATCTATGAAAAGCATTGCAAACAGGCACTTTCCACGTTTCATCTGCAACGGAAACGAATCCGTACTTTTTAATCCGATATTAAAAAAACGTTTTAAAAATCGACCCGAAGAGCGCGTCCGTCTTAAATGGGTGGAGTATCTGGCTTATCAAACCGACTGGCCCAAATCGCGTATTGGGTTTGAGGCGCCGGTTACGCTTCATCAGGCAAAAAACGCCCTGCGTGCCGACCTGATTCTCTACAACAGAAATATGTCACCAGAAATCCTGATTGAGTGCAAAGCAGAATCAGTCAGGCTTAACAGCACTGTGGCCGAACAAGCCGCCCGTTACAATCAGGCCGTTGGAGCTCCATATATCTGCCTTACCAACGGTGTAAGCGATTTTTGGTATCGGGTTGAGGACGGTACTGTTACAGAATTTAAACCCAACACTACCCCGGATTTCCCCTTCAAAGAGACTCGGCCTATTTCCGAGATTCATCGCGATTATGACTACTGGAGCAAGCGAGGTTTTTGTGCCGGACAATTTTCCGACTCAAACGAAGAGATATTGCAAAAGTCCATCACTCACTTCTGGAGTGATTCCATCGACTGGCAGATGAATTATCTCAATTTTTCAAGCTCTCCCTTCAGTTTTGGACTTCAGCAATATTACCGAATCCCAGTTATCGATAACGAACAAAAACTGGCTATTTCATTTATCGGTACACCTGCCGAAACTACAAACCTCGTCGCAATCCTGAATATAAAAGGAGAAAATCACGCTGTTTTATCGATCAACTTAAATCAGCTTTCAGAAGGTCATACCGATTCGGCCAGGCTTTTTCATGCCGGTGAAGTGCAAACGCGTAATACCGGTAAGCTTCTGCCTTTTTTTGAAAACAGATTCAGTTCAAAACGGATCGAACAGCTCCCCCACTACCTCATGAGATTTTTTGATTAATCTGCCGAAACAGTACATTAGTCTCATAATAACTCAAAAAGAAAAACGACTAAGATTTTACTGACATGTCCACAAAACTACATCGCGAAAAACTGCTCTCACTATTTGATGATAACCAGGATGGATTGATCTATCTGAAAGGAGCTGAAATCATGTATCGATACGGAACCGATTTTGAATTCCCGTTCCGCCAGGAGAGTAATTTCTGGTATTTGACCGGGGTAAATGAGCCGGAGTACCATATGATTCTGGATATTAAGTCCGGAGAGTATCACCTGTTTGCGCCCAAACGGGATGCCCAGTTTGCAGTCTGGCATGGCAAGATTAAGAGTCAGGATCAGATTCAAAATGAGTACCGGCCGGACCACCTCCACTTCAGCAACGATATTTTATCGGTTTTAAAAAAGCTCAGTCCCTCTGTGATCTACTGCCTGGATGAAGAGCAAGCCGAGTTTGTAGAAGATTTGAACCGTGATTTTACTGTGGAAACCGAAACCCTGCAGGATGCAATCACCTACTGCCGCTGTATCAAAACTGAGTACGAATTAACACGAATGCGGGAGGCTGCACATGTAAACAACATCGCGCACCTTGAGGTGATGAAGTCGATCAAACCGGGAATATATGAGTATGAGGCAAAAGCGATCTTCGACTACCACCAGAAAAAACATGGTTTGCTGCAGCCGGCCTATACCGGAATTCACGCCGGTGGCACCAACAGCGCCATTCTGCACTATGTGGAAAACAATCAGCAGATCAACGATGGAGATTTTTACCTGATCGACGCCGGTTATGAGTGTGAAGGTTACGCATCGGACGTGACCCGAACCTATCCCGCAAATGGACGGTTTTCCGGAGACCAGGCAGCGATTTATCAGATCGTACTTGATGCTCTCAACAAAAGCATTGAAAATGTAAAGCCCGGCGTAAAGATGGAGGATCTGCACCTGGGTGCCTGCCGGATCATCCTCCACGGATTGAAGGAGATCGGAGTGGTAAAAGGAGATCTTGACGAGATGATGGAGAACAATATCTTCGCACTATTCTTTCCGCACGGACTCGGCCACTTCCTCGGTCTCGACACTCATGATGTTGGCGGTTACCCCAAAGGTGTGGATCGAATCGACCGCCCCGGAATCAAATTTTTACGAGTGCGTCGTGAGCTTATGCCGGGCATGGTGATTACCATCGAACCGGGAATCTACTTCATCCCCGCCCTGCTAAAACCGGCTCTGGAAAATGCAGAACAGTCCAGATATCTAAACTCCAAAAAAATCGAAGGGCTGATGAACTTTGGCGGAATCCGTATTGAAGACAACCTCATTATCACTGAAGACGGCTATGAAAATATGACCAATGTGCCGAAGGAGATTAAGGAGGTTGAGGAAGTGATGAAGTAGACTGAAAAGGAACTCTGAGCACTCGTGGCACGCCTTTAAGTCGTACCACGAGTACTCTAACGTTGATCACCTGACGCGCACTGAAGGATCTCAAAAAACACAAAACCCATGCAATTCCACTTTCAAATATCTTCCACACCGCAAAAATCGAGAGAACGCCAGGTTTTAACTGCGCTTTTGGCGCTGGTAACCGGAGCCCTTGTTCTCATTTATCCGAATTTTCTATACCTGATTGCAGGCGGTTACCTGGTCGCTCTGGGCTTGATGTTTATGTACGCCCGCGTTCCGGCCTTCATCGCCGGGTTTCCGATTGTTGCAGGCGCTTTGATCTTTATCTTTCCGGAGCTGATTCCCTACACCTTCGCCATTTTCCTGGGATTTTTCGGCCTGTTGATGGTTATGGCGTTTCAGTTCGCCATTATGGGCTTTTTAACCCTGATTATCGCCGTACTGATTTTAATGAATCCCGATTCGGTTGCCTACTTCATCGCAGCATTTATGCTACTCTATGGGGTTTCAAACCTGATTAGGCTATTTCAGAATCGAAATAAAGGTGATGGAGATGGTAACGATCAGGATGTGATCGTTCATTGATGAATAGGAAATTCACCGCGGTGGCGCAGGGAAGAAATCTTTCTATCTAAACCAGCCGGTCATAAAAAAATAATTGTCACACTTCGATTAACGGATATTGAAGCAAATCCAAGTCAGATAAAAACTGATAATGTTTTTGATTTTTACTAATCATCTTTACATCTGATTCAATTGCAGTAGAAGCTATCAGCATATCATTTATCTCAACCCCATGACTAGACCTATATTTCTTCATCAATTCAAAAGCTCGTGCTGAAATTGATTTTGATACAAAATGGATATTCAAGTCTGCAATCAATAAATCCACTTTCTTTAAATCCCGTTTGCTCCTGCAGCCGGAATATAGCTCCATAGCAGTAATGACGCTTATAGTTAGCTCGTAATTCTCTTCAAGAGTTGATATAGATTTGACAGCATCGTCTTTGTCGAGGCCAAAATCGATTAAAATATCCGTATCAATGACTACTTGCTTAGCCATGATAGATATTAATTAAACCAACGGCTTTTGCGGAGCTCTCTTACCCACTTGGTACTGTCCTGAAGATCCTCACGGTCTTTCCAAGCTCCTCTAAAAGAATTTTCAAGAATAGACTTTTTCTTAGAAGAGTCCGCTTCCTCAGATTTCAGAACATACTTTTTGGTAAGTAATTCAACAAAGTCTGCTGCTTCTTGTTGAGCTTCAGAAGGAAGCTTTCTGATCTGTTTTATGAGTTCTTTTTCAGACATATTAGAATGTAGTTAATCTCTGACATTAGTAAAAACGACCGATTAACTTGCCAAGTATAACGTAATTGCATTAATGAATAGGAAATTCACCGCGGTGGCGCAGGGAAGAAATCTTTCTATCTAAACCAGCCGGTCATAAAAAAATAATTGTCACACTTCGATTAACGGATATTGAAGCAAATCCAAGTCAGGTAAAAACCAATCACAAATCCTCCAGAATATTGGCCGCCTCCTCTTTCAGCTGGTTCTCATTTGGCAGCTCTACATCCATCTCAGAAATCTCCTCCAACACCTCTCTTGCATTCTCCTCTTCATCCACTTTCAGATAGTGCTTGGCGAGGTCGAGGCGAAAAAGAATGCTTTCCGGCATCATCTCGATCGCCTTTTTCAGATACTCTTCGGCTTTCTCATTGCTTCCATCAGGAACTCCCTCCGAAATCAGACTTGCCGCAAACTGTTCCGCACTGCTGATGTTGGCTACATCAGAATGGAAAACCCCGTATAAATGCCAGACCGGGGCGTAATCTGGAATTAGATCAGCCGCTTTTTCAATGTTCTCTTTAATCTCATGAGAGGTTTCAATTCGGGTGTCGGTATCCTGCAGTTCGCTCCATCGACCCAATGCTACCGCTTTTATATAGTAGGGGTGACCTTTGTCGCCATAGTGCTCTTTTGCATGATCAGCCAGATCGAGGGCTTCGTTGTAATACTCAAGCTGAGTCTCTTCCTCATCATCTCCAAGCTGATATCCCAGCCTAGAGTAGATCAAACTGGCATTCCATAATGCACCATAATGATTGGAATCATGATCCAAAATCTCCAGATAGATATCCAGACTCTCTTTCTCATCGCCATCATCAAATTTCTCTTCCGCCTTGGTTAGCAGAGAATCTATATTTGATTCTGACTGAGCCAACCCGGCTGCCGGAATAAAAAAAAGTGCTGTGATTATTATCAAAATCCATTTTTCCATATCAGTCGGTTTGTAAGGGTTGTTGCGTAATGATGTACTCTTCTACCGGCTCACCGCCTATTAAGTGCTCCTGAATAATTCTTTCCAGTACTTCCGGCGTGCAGGAGTGATACCAGGTTCCCTCCGGATAAACAACCGCAACGGGCCCCCTTTTACAGATTCTCAGACAGTTTGCCTTGGTTCGATAGACTCCTCCTGAACCATCTAAATTCAGTTCACGCAGTCTGTTTTTGAGATAATACCATGCTTCTAATCCGAACTCTTTTTTACAGCACTTCGGATTTGTCTGATCTGCACATATGAAAATGTGGCGTTGAATTTCATTTATCTTTAATTCATCAGCCTTTTTCAAAAGCCGCTTTTTCTGTTTGTTCATCCCTGATTTATACTGTTTCCCGTTTTACTGTACTTTTCAAAAGTCGGATAAAATTTTCAGAAGTCGTAAGCAATACTGTTATTTAAACAAGAAGGCAATCAATTTCATTTAGAATAGTAAAAGACAACTATCAGAGTGTTTTACTACAGTAAGTTTTCTAAGCATATTCATTTTGTTTAATCTATTGTATGAGCCGATTTATCCAAGCCCTTTTTTCATCTACATTCCGTTCGTCTTGGAGATCTGTAGTGATGCTATGGAAACCTATGGCCGGCTGGACGCTTATCGTCTACGCTTTTTTTACCGCCATTCTCTCTCCAATTTTTATCGCAATGGTGCACTGGGGAGTTTTTCGGGGGGATCGTCTTCCGGCCGGTAACGATGAGTTGCTGCAATTTGCGCTTTCACCTACTGGATTCTCCTATCTCTTTTTAATCATCCTGATCACATTAACAGGTACAACTGTTCGGTACGCCGGGTTATTTCAAATTATTACTGACGAGCTCCGTGGCAGGCATGTTTCCATTACCTCCACAACTGTTCGAATTGCTCAGCGTATTCACTTTCTTATCAAGCTTTGTGCTATTACTGTTGGCGCGGCGATCATTCTGGCGCTGCCGCTTTTGGCAGGTATCTGGGGAATCTACCAGACCTATCTCACGGAGTTTGATATCAACTATTATATATCGGTAACTCCACCGGAATGGTACAGAGCCATCACTCTGGGAGGAATATGGACCGGTCTTTGGGGGATCGGGGTTTTATTTCTGGTTGGCTTTTCTCTTCCGGCTCTTCCCTCGTACCTGGATGGACGACGAACGCTCCGTGAAGCCTTAAAGGAATCATGGACTCTCCCATTCACCAAAATGCTTTTATTTTTAAATAGTATCGGTATTGCCATCTTCTTTTGGGTTTTAATACGGCTATTCTCAGACTCAATTCTCATTTTATTATTTGGCGCCATGAGTGGATGGGTGCTGGATATAAGCGGCTCCCTTCGCCTGCTTGCTGCATTTGCCGGAAGCTACTTAATTCTGAGTTTTATCATTACAGCCTCCATCTCTTTTGTAGGATTCTCACTCATCTCGGCAATTATCACAAAATTTTACTACATCAATATTCGGGGAAATGAGGCGGTGATTTCTCCTGGAATGCTTCAGCTTACTAAAAAAACGATTCGTTCACTGCGATGGATCAGTCGCCCTAAATACCTCACCCTCATCTTATCCATCCTGATCTTAAGCAGTATTGTGTCCAGCATCATTTTAACAAGATCGCCGGATGCTGCTGAGTACAATCCCGAAATCGTTTCTCACAGGGCAAATGCCGGAGGTGCACCCGAAAACAGTCTGGCCGCTCTGCAGGAATCCATTCGGCTCGGGGCAGATTATGCAGAAATTGATGTACAGCTTACAGCAGATGGAGTTGCCGTAATTTTACACGACGCAGATCTAATGCGTGTAGCCGGTCATCCGGGACGGGTTGATCAAATGACGTATTCCGAAATGCAGCAGCACCAACTACTCTCAGAGAAGGACTTTCCGGAAGAACTGCTCGTAATCCCAACACTTTCTGAATACCTGGAAATGGCAAACAGCGAAATCGGCTTAATGATTGAACTGAAGTATTACGGCTTCAGAGAAGATTTGGCCGAAGAGACTATTCGTGTAATTCGAGAACATGAAATGGAAAATCAGGTCATATTAATGTCACTTTCAATACCGTCTGTTCAGCAGGTAAAAACTCTCGCGCCGGATCTCCCAATGGGGTATGTTTCTGCCGTTGCCGCAGGTGATCTCAGCCGCATTCCCATGGATTTTATTGCTATTAATCAGCAAAATGTAACTTCACAGCTGGTTCAAAATTACAGGAGTAGAAATCAGGAGGTATATGCGTGGACTGTTAATTCTACGGGGAATATGGTCGATCTGCTCGAAAAACAGGTTACCGGATTAATTACTGATGAAACCGAGCTGGCAATCGAAGTTGCAAATGAGTTTTCTGAACTGACCAACGCGGAAAGGTTACTCCTACGATTTGGCTTTTTGATTCTGGATCCATTCTCTGATTAGTTCAATTTCTTTTCCATTTTAAATTTCGCTTACTTATAAACTTAACAGAGACAACTTTATCAGCAGTAATTTATCCCGATTCACTGCCACCAATTTAAATCACACAGCTATGATACGTTCAGCTTTTCTATTACCCGGAATTCTATTTTTCTTACTGATACCACTACTCTCCTGTTCTGGCGAAACTGAAGTGATGCTTGGAGAACCGGAAGTGGTATCAGATGGATTTCAGTTTACAGAGGGCCCATACTGGCATCCCAACGGTTTCCTTTTATTTAGTGATATACCCGCCAATATTATCTATAAGTGGGAGCCGGGCAGCAGTGAATCTGAAGTTTATATTCAGCCGAGCGGCAACTCTAACGGAATCACCTCATCGCCCGATGGAGACGTTCTGATTGCCCAGCATAACGGGCAGGTATCTCAAATCAATGACGATTTAACGATTACCGTACTGGCTGATCAGTTTAATGGAAACAGGCTGAACAGCCCAAACGATCTGGTTGCCCGATCAGATGGGAAGATCTTCTTCACCGATCCGCCTTTTGGCGTATCAGATGAAGACAGAGAGCTTGACTTCAGCGGTGTTTTCAGACTTGATCACGATGGAACGTTGACCCTGCTTTACGACGGGTTTGATTATCCCAACGGAATTGCGCTATCACCGGATGAATCAAAACTATATGTCAATGACTCCGCAACCGGTCAAATATTACGCTTCGATCTTCTTGAAGATGGCTCTGTTACCAATGAAACCCTGTTTGCCAGCGTAGGTGAACGGGACAATACAGGCGCAGCCGACGGAATGAAAACAGATTCCGACGGCAGGCTCTACTCAACCGGTCCCGGGGGATTGTCAATTTTTGATACAGAAGGCAACCGAATTCAACTTTTAGGTTTTGATGAACGCATTACCAACCTGGCTTGGGGAGATGCCGATTACAGCAGGCTTTATGTAACAGCACCAAACTCTGTTTATCGGGTTCAGACAAATGTATCTGGGCGGTAGAATCGCTATTTAAACTTAAAGTACCCGACAACTCCCAGCTCTGCCGCAATAGCAATTGATGGCAGTAGAGCGCCAACTGTTACCCACAGATAAACATTTTCAGGCTGCCACTGAATTGGCCACAACCCGCTGATGAACACAAGTGTTACAATCAAAAACAGCACTGACCCTAAAAACAAATACAACCCAATCTTGGGCAGACGGAAATGGAGCGTATGGATACCGGCATAATAGAGTGAGCTAACAAAGCCCAGCAGCAGAAGGTGCAAATAGAGCACTCTCAACCCGTGCTCGCCAAGCCATATCCGGGAAGGCAAAACCGCTGCCCCAATTTGCAAACCAATTTTTACTCCAAATAAGATTAGAATCAGACTCCACACCCATTTCATTACTGATGGATTCAGACGGATCATGAAAAATAAATTCATGATTAAGCCGATTGAAACCAGAAAAGATCCCGCCCTGGCAATCCATAGAAGTTGATCGGTCAGCAGATCAGTAGAAAGACCGAATGGGAACATGAGTGGAACTCCCAGCACTATTGGAGCTATCAGCCAGTTTTTATCAAACGGCAGTGATGTCTGCTTATCGGTAAGCTCATAAAAAATCCCAATCGCTGCCAGCACGCACCATCCTTCTGTAAATACAGTCAGGAAAAAATGAGTCATGGCACCGGAGAGCAGATTGCTGTCAATATTCCCAAATTGAATAACGGCAACTCCCCATGCTCCCAAAGAGCTTACGAAAAGCATGACCAGCGCGCCATCATAAAACAGAGAGGAGAGGCTGTCGTCCGTACTTTTTCTATATCTGAGATAAACAACCATGAACCAGTACCAAGCTATCATCACCAGTCCTGACAGCATCACAGAAAATGGAAGATTTGCAGAACCAACCTGTACGGGGTGATAACCATAAAGAAGAAAGAACGGGTACGAGGCGAACCCAATCAGAATTACCGCATAGATTGGCCTGAACAGTGCTTTATACGCTTCGGGTGATGATTTTAACAGCGATCTTGCAATAAATGCCATCGGCACAGGTGTAACCCAGTTAAAAAACATCAGGTGTGAGTGGGCATGGCGGATATTAGACAGCCTCAGCCCGAAAGAATCTCCGCCAATCAATCCCCAGCGATACAAAAGTCCGGTCACTGCAGCCAGCAGAAAAAAAGCCAAACTCCACAGCCAAATCTTCTGTAATAGATGATCTCTCTTCTCCATAACATTTCTACTTAATCAGCCGGCTGAATACGGTTTCCCCGCATACTGTAGATGCCGATCAAAATAGCTCCCACCAGCAAAATCGCAAAAAACTGGTGAAGCACAGCCAGGGTAATCTGCACGTGAGTTATTAGTGTAAATACACCCAGAAGATATTGTATGAGCACCAGTACAAATATTACACCGCCCCAGAGTTTAGCCGACTTACTGGATTGAACCGTGAAAAGTCGCACCCAATATCCTATGGCCATTATCCCTATAAGAGCGGCCAGTGTTCGGTGAATAAACTGTACCGTTGATGAGTTTTCAGTCAAATTTTGATACCACGGTTCCAGGGCCATCACTTCAGGCGGCACCCAGTATTGGTACATTTTCGGGAAGGTGTTGTAAACGTGTCCCGCGTCGAGGCCTGCAACCAAGCCTCCCCAGGCAACCTGAACAATCACGATTCCGAACAGTATTTTAAGCCACTTGCCAAATTCACTTTTTTTCGGTTCAACCTGCGACTTAAACTTTGTTAAATCCGCAGCATACCAGACACAAAATCCAAAGATGATAAACGCCAGCATCAGGTGTGCTGTAAGCCGGTAGGGATTTACATAGGGCACATCAACAAGCCCGCTCTGCACCATATACCACCCCATCAAGCCCTGCGACCCACCTAAAATGAGCAGCCAGACAGACCGTTTCAGCCACTTTGCATTCATTTTTTTCTTGGCTACGAAATAGACGAACGGAACCAAAAATACGATTCCAATCAATCGCCCAAGCATTCGATGCAAATACTCCCAGAAGAAGATAAATTTGAACTCAGACAGTTCCATCCCGCGATTGATCTGCTGGTATTCCGGAAACTGTTTGTACTGATCAAACGCATCTTCCCACTGCGCTTCGGTTATGGGCGGTATTGCACCCAGAATTGGCTTCCAGTCCGTCATGGACAAACCGGAACCTGTTAACCTTGTAATTCCACCTACAATCAGAATGAGCATAATCAGTACTGCTCCGCTGATAAACCAAGCTCTCATCCACCTTTTATCCTGTTCTTCCATCCCCATTAAATCTAGTCTTATACCGTTTTTGAGTATCGTTTTGTCTTCTTGTCTTGAGAAAGATAGGCGTCAAAAACCATCGCTATGTTTCTCAAAAATAGTCGGCCCCGATTAGTTATTTGAATTTCATTTTTGAGCTTAATGATCAATCCGTCCTTTTCCAATTCATCCAGTCTTTCCCACTCTTCAGAAAAGTATTCCCGCGGGTTTACCCCCCATTTTTCTTCAAACTGATCGAAATACACAGTTGGTTTACACATCAGCCTGGAAATCCAGTCGCGGCGGAGCAGATCATCCCGGGTCAATATCATCTGCTTGATTACCGGAAGTTCACCCGTATCCAATCTACTGTAATAGGCGTCCAGATCTTTGGTATTCTGATAGTAGATCGAATCAATCATGGATATTCCGGACATCCCCAGCGCGTACATGTCGGTATTGGCGTGCGTGCTGTAGCCCTGGAAATTTCTCTGTAGCGTTCCCTCTACCAGGGCTTTAGTCAGTTCATCATTTTCTTTACTGAAGTGATCCATCCCGATATAGCGATACCCCTCATTTTCCAGATTATCGATAGCAAGCATTAACATCGACAGTTTTTCATCCGGTGTGGGAAAATCCTCTTCATTCAGCAATCGTTGAGAGGGCATCAGGTTTGGAAGGTGCGCATAGCTGTACACCGCCAGCCGGTTGGGTGTCAAAGTCTTTACATCTTCCAGTGTCTTTTTAAAGGTTTCTGCATTCTGCTTTGGAAGGCCATAAATCAGATCAAAGTTAATAGAGTCTATCCACGCCTCTCTGAGCCACTGCGTAACCTGAACGGTTTGTTCGAAGGGCTGAATTCGGTGAATGGCTTTCTGAACTTCCTCATTGGTATCCTGAACACCGAGTGACGCACGATTCACCCCTATTTGAGCCAGGGCATCCACATGGTCTTTACTGCAGGTGCGGGGATCAATCTCCACACTGAACTCAATCTCTTTATGAAAATTGAACCGTTTCTTAATCTCTTCTCCCAAACGTTTTAGCTGATCGGGTTTAAGAAAGGTGGGTGTTCCGCCTCCCATGTGCAGCTGAATCACTTTACTTTCCGGATGTATTTTATTTTTGACAAGATCCATCTCTTTTGCCAGGTAGTCGATATAAACATCCCCGCGATCGGTATTCTTAGTGATGATTTTTGTACATCCGCAATACCAACAGAGCGAAAAACAGAACGGAACATGAAAATAGAGAGAGATATTTCTCGGTTCCCGGTTTCGCTTGTCGAGGTGAGATATTACATCACTCAGATCATCCGTTTCCTGAAATTGCACAGCTGTGGGATAAGAGGTATACCTCGGTCCCGGCACGTTGTATTTCCTGATGAGTTCTTTAGTAGTCTGCATTATTTTTCTTTTGAAGCTTTGCTCCACAAGATCATTAACAATTATGAATTCTTGGGGAATACCAGCCTGCGTATCTTTAAAAGTCTTTTTTACGAAATACGTTAAGTCCAATCCACATTGGAACACTCAACCAAACCAGCAGCATTGCACCGGCTGTTGTAATTCCCATTGCTGTTCCGAAAAATCGATTAAAAACAGCGCCGGTATATCCCATCAGAGCAGATACGTCGAATTCAAGCATCACCATTATTCGCGCCAGATCAATCGGATTTAGCATGGATACCGCAATTACAAACTGTTCGAGCGGATAGTTACCAAACATGAATACCAACAGGAGTACCAGTCCGTCATAAAGAATTGCGAGAAACAGCCAGATAACAATTGTGAATCCAAAACCCTTAATGCGATCTTCGTAAAAGAGAAGCCCAAAAACAAAGCCAAGAGATACAAAGATCAGAGTTAGCACTCCGCCCAAACCGAGCACCATGGCAGAAGCTGTTCCGTCTATCATCAAAATTCCGTGCCAAGCAAGCGGCAGCATCGAACCGATAATAAAAGCGGCCATCAGCGGAGTTGCTATCCCTAAAAAGAGTCCCCAGTAGAGCACGCGCCTGTTGATTGGCTGAGTGAGCAGCAGCTCAACAAACTCCCTGGATTGATAGATGTAAAGAATTCCATAAATCATGCCAACCAGCGGAATAAACAGCAACATTACATTACTGAGACTCAGCAGTGTTTCCGGGCCTCCGCCGCCAAATCTTAGCAGAGTATCGGTTAGGATTAAGAAGATAAGTCCGTAACCGATCACCCATTTTCCTCTCAACAGGCTTTGCCATTCGTTTCTGACGATGTGTATTAGTAAGCTCATGCCGCTACCTCTTCTGTATCTGAATCCATCATGCCGGCAATAGCCGCTTCAAGTCGTTCTTCATTGCTCTCTTTCAGCAGATCGTCCATCGAACCGTAGTAGCGGATTTTCCCATCCAGAATAAAAATCACGTGATCCACAAGCTGCTCCAGCTCACTCATGATGTGGGATGTTATAATTACCGTTTTTCCATTCTTTTTTTCCGCTTGCACCCTCTGTTTAAATTTGTGACTGGATCGCGGATCGAGGCCTGCGGTCGGTTCATCAAAGAAGAGGATATCCGGATTAAACATCATGGCCAGTGTGGCCCCCACTTTCTGCCGGTTACCGCCCGATAGTGTTCTCAGCGGTTTTTCCAGTTCCGGTCTCAGGTTAAATTGATCAATCAGTTCCTGCTCATAAACAGGGTCCTGATCTCGCAGCCCTTTAATAAAATCGAGCAGCTCCTGCACTTTCATATTTTCCGGATAGCGTGCAACCTGTGGCATATACCCAATATCTTTTCTGTACAAGCCGTCACTGTCCAGCTCATTGCCATTCACTTTTATCACGCCGGAATCAGCTTTTACCAAACCAAGGATGGTTTTGATCAGGGTGGTTTTCCCGGCCCCGTTCGGTCCAACTATTCCTGTTGCCTGCCCTTTGGGAATCTCCAAACTCATTCCTTTAAGTACGGAGAGATCACCAAAGTTCTTTTTTACACTCTGAATTTCAATCATCGTCTTATTCGATCCATTTTTGGTTTTTCGTCGAAGAGAGTCTTTGGAGTTAAAACCGGCACAATCCTCTCAGCGGTATCAAGAAGCCTGATAAACATACTTCTCAACAGAATGAGAGATTCCGGTTGTTTTTCTATAATCACTGAAAAGAGGCTTACCGGCCTGTAGGGAACATCGCCAACACCGTCTCTGTCCAGATCATACCCCTCGTAGTTACTCCAGTAATTCCCCTCAAATACATTGTTATTTCGCGGGCTGTCTGTACGAACATCAAAACTGTTTTCTATAAAATTATTCTCTGTAAATCTATTTCTGGCACTGTTCGATTTTATATTTATAGCCCAGCCGTTCAGCTCAATATCATTCCGGTGAATGTGAACATTGTTGGATCCTTCTGAGTAGATAGCCACCGTATTACGGATAAACCGGTTGCCCTCTATTTTACTGTCATTAATATCTTTGAGAAGGAGTCCATAGGCAGAGGTACCCCAATTGTGTTCAAAGAGATTGTCCATCATATCCACATTGTCGGAATACATCACGGCAACGCCGGCGCCATTTCTTTTGAATGTATTCTGATAATATCGGCCGCCATCCGAGAACATGTAGTGCAGCCCGTAACGGTTGTTGTTATTGCTTGTGTTTCCGTAGATCTCAGCATCATCCACAAATTCCAGATAAATGCCATCTCGCATTCCTGTAACAAAATTATCAGATATCCTGGGATTCTTTACACTCCACAGATGAATTCCATTACCCGAAGAAGCTTCTCTTGCATCATAGGCTTCTACCCGGTTATTGCTTACTACGCCACGAACAGTCTCTGCCAGGTAAATACCAAAAAAGACGTTATCCAGATGGTTATTGTCTATCGTAAAATCGGCAGAGCCTTCAATCATTATAGCCGCATAATCCCGCACATAGCTTCGTCCGCTATTTTTAATATCAAATCCCCGAACTGTAACACTATCGGCCTTTATCACAATAATAAAGCCTTCACTTTCACCGTCAATCACCGGTCGATCTATTCCTTCCAGCGTCAGAGGTTTATCAATTCCTATATTGTTTTCAGAATATACACCGGGCATAACTTCAATATGTCCGCCGGGCTCCACCATCGATATTGCTTCCCGGATTGATGTAACCGGCCCGTCCGGGCTCACCGTTATTTGAGCCAAACCTTGAGTGGTTATCCCCAAGGCCATGACTAATAGAAAAAGATTTGTGCTAAAATACTTCATCACTATTCCATTCATTGGCGCATTCCCTGCCTTGACCCATTATTGCTCAGCCACTCCTGTTCCACCAGTTGTTTTACAGCGTTATAATCTATGATTTCGCCGCCATACTCCTCTTTCATCTCTTCTGCAGTTGATCTGTCTGCGTAGGATGACAGAAATAGCCCCATCGGACTTCTTAGAGTTTCACTGTGCAGATATACGGCATTTTCCGCCTCAAGCCACTCGCCTCTGTTATGGAAATCAGGAACCCATTTTGAATGAATATTCTCAGGTTCTTCATTTGTAATATCATACGCTGCCATACACTCAATCGAATCAAATTTGAACGATCTGCCCTGATTATTTAGAACCTGTGATGCAAACTCAGCATCTGTAACAATCATTCTACAATATGCGCACTCATCACTGCCATACTGAATAGGTTGAGGCCTTGGCTCACCGCAGCTCGCTAATATTAACAGTGAAATAAATGTTGATACAATGATTAATCCACCCCTCATATACACCTCTATAATTTTTGATTATCGCTTTTGTGCGACTGATCCATTCAGATTCCACTCTTCATTCACCAATTCCAGAACCTCATCCCATGACATAAAATCACCTGGATAGGCATCATAGATATAGGTTTTCATTCTCTCATTTGAATTATCTATTGCCGTAAGGTTCATCCCATTGGGGCTTGGCCTGAGTGAACTTTTAAGAAAAACGAGTTCCTCAACAGGGAGGTATTGCTGGCCGTGAGCAAAGTCAACAATATCGATCGATACAATTTTGTCACGTTCAGTTTCATCCATAGACAGATAGAAACCCGCTACACATTCAACCGACATAAATTTATGTGACTCTCCATTTTCCAGATCGATTTTCCCTCCGTAGCGAACAGTTTCGATCACTTCGTTCGTAAAACTGCACATATCCGACCCGTAGTCTATATCTACAGAGTTGGTATAGAGCAACACGTCATTCTGCTTTTCGGTTGATTCTGTACAGCCCCCCAGCAGCATCAGAATCATCACCAAAGAGGTGATTAAATATTTATGATCCATTGTTTTATCTATTTTTTGAATTTTTCGATCCATACAACTCCCGAAGCCAGTACAAAAGACAATCCAATAAAGATTGATCCTGTATATGGCCAGGAGCATGCGTTTATATTTAGAAGTTGTTTACATCCAATAAGCGGCGGCTGATAGCTCATGCCGGGTACTTTTATTGGTGCATCCGGATTTAAATTATGTCCGTAGTCGTAACCCCAAAGATAAAAGTCTACCAGGCCTACAATTCCCAAAATAACCATCAATACTAGCCATGTTATTACAAGTTTTATGCTACCGGTAATGGCCGCAAGAAGCCCAAACGCTATTAAAAATCCTATAACCCAGGGCATAATGTCAAATTCCGGAAAATCATCTCTGTGTATTTCCGCCATGCCGATATAATGATTCAGTGTATTAATACTCTGTAAATCGTGCCTGTTATGGCCCGTCACATCATCAATATGAATGTACATCCCAATACCTTCCGGATATTGCGGGGCCGACATACTAATTGTCCAAAATGGCATTGAGTAGAGCCCGCCTAAAAGCAGGGCAGCTATAGCCATTAATATCTTCGATTTCAGTTCCATTAAGCTGCATTTAATTTTGATTGATTCATGATTGGGTTTGACTCTCCGGCCAAACCCTCTCATCAATCAACTTTTTATAATCCCGGGTCCGGCTACTAACCGAACCCGGTTATGGATCATAAGTCCCGATATTTCCTCGGGACGAGGGGATCGTTAGTTCGTACCTGTTTTCCAGGTTAACTCAACATCAGACCCTGCTTCAGACACACGAATGTATCCCTGCATTTCCTGGTGAAGAGCCGAACAGAAAGCTGTACAGTAGAACGGATAAATTCCTGTTCTTGTCGGTGTCCATGTAATCGTTTTGGTTTGCCCGGGCGCCACCAAAATTTCTGAATTTTGTGCACCTTTTATAGCAATACCGTGTACCACATCCCACTCCTGCTCAAGGTTTGTAAGATGTACGTAAACTGTGTCTCCCAGTTTAATACCTTCGATATTATCAGGGCGGAAGTGGCTTCGAGTTGAACCCATGTACACATGAACATTATTTCCTCTTCTTTCCACTCTGTTGTCTGCAATTCGCAGTAATGCATCTGGGTGATCATTCTCTTCCATCTCGTAGATCTGTGCAACATTATCCTTGATCTTATCTGCGCGTATGGCCTGAGCATAGTGTGGCTCTCCTATGGTCGGGAAGTCAAGCAGCAACTCCATTCTGTCTCCGCTGATATCATATAGCTGAGCCGGGTGGTTCTGCTTAGGACCTGTTGGCAGGTATCGATCTTTGGCTGTCTTGGTCAAGCCAACCATATACTGTGCATCCGGATTTCTTGTGTCCCCGCCGGTAATCATCAAGTGACCAATGGAGTAGTAAGAGTCGATTCTGTCAACCACTTCAAATGTTTCCAAAGACCATTTCACGATTTCAGAAGAGATGTATACAGATGTGTAAGCATACCCTCTGCCGTCAAACTCTGTGTGTAGCGGGCCTAAACCCGGATTTTCAACTTCGCCAATAATCGTAGAGTCGTAGTTAAGCACAGGAATTCCATCAATTACTTCATCGTAGTCCTGGTTCTCAATAGCTTCCAGCATTCTGGAAAAAGAGTGTACCGGAATAATTGTAGCCAGTTTACCACCACCAACGATATATTCTCCTGTTGGATCAATATCTACACCGTGCGGAGATTTAGGAGTAGGCAGGTAGTAGATGAAATTCTCATCTATTTCTCTTGTGTCCAGCACCATTACTTCATCACCTACAGTAGAAACAGCATAACCCTGTTTTCCTTCGTAGTAGTTGTGATAGTATTCTGCATCCATTGTTCTGCCGTGGCCTTCACGAACAAGTTCAGCTGCTTTTTTCCAGTTAATGGCAGCAATAAAGTCTTTGTCATTTCTGGATGCGTTTACCTCAAGCATGGTATGAGCTTCTTCGGTATTGTAGGTAGTAAAGAACACCCAATCGCTCGAAGCACCTTTACCGGCACGACCTAAATCATAGTTATACGGCGGTACAACTACCTGAAAGTCCAGATTCATCCGACCTGTTTCGCTGTTGATATCAACAAAGGTCAGCGCACCTCTAAACTCATCGCTATAACTGTCAATCGGTACATCCAGATCTTTTTCGTACGGAATACTGAAACGAGTAGCTCCAATTACATACTCTGTGTTTGATGTAACGAAAGAAGATGCGTGGTTACCGCCGGTATTTGGCAGTTCCAGTATCTCTTTTGTTTCAAATGTTTCTAAATCAATTCTTGCAATACGAGGAGTATTATTTGCATTGATAAAGATCCATCTTCCATCAGCATCTCCATCAGTTTGTGAGATGTGCGGATGGTGGGAATCATCCCAAGGTATAAAACCGTAACTGGTTTCGAACAGTGGCTTGGTTTCTTCCGAATAGCCGTAGCCTGTTTCCGGATCCTGAGAAAATACAGGTATCACTTTCAGCAGTCGTGATGAGGGCAAACCCCATACACTTAACTGTCCACTGTAACCACCGGAAAAGAAGCCGTAAAATTCATCGTGCTCACCCGGTGCTACATATACTTTTTGTGCAGCGTCTCCGCTGTCTAACATTCGTTGGTTTGAAGGACATCCCGTAAACAGAAATGCAGCAAATACTACAAATCCCATCCCGAGTATTAGCCCTCTCAACTTTTTATTTTTTGTTTTACTCATAGTATTGGTTGTTTTGTTTGATAGAGGAGTTGTTGGTTAATTGTTCATGTTGTAGTCTCTCAAAAACTCTACAAGAGCTTTTGCATCATCTTCTGATACATTCTGAAATGGCATTGCGGTCATATACTCCTGAAGCATTCTCTGTCCTTCCGGATGATTTCGTGTCATACCTTGTGGGTTGAGGATAAAGTTCATCACAAATTCCGCGCTACGTCTCTCCAACACATCGCCTAAAGCCGGACCCACCATTCGGCCTTCCATGTTGTGACACATTTCACACTTCATTTCGTAAATATCCCGGCCTCTTATAACCAGATCTTCATCCGGCTCTTCACTTAAACTCACCCGTTCTGTTATTGGGCCTATGCCGTGTTCAAGCTCAAATTCAGTAAGCCCTTGTTCTTCGGTCTCAGAGGAGTCTGCCCTCTGTTGGGAATCGTCTCCTGAACAGGCGGTGAATATTAAAGTTAGCGCAACCAGTGCCGTTAGTATCGATTTCATCTTTTTGTAATTTTATTTTTAGTTAAAAGACACTTTTATCTTAAATAGTGATAAAAAAATATTAAGGTTATTCTAAATCAAAAAATTTCTCAAATCCGCCTTTAGCCGTAAGCCTCAGATTCTCTTCCCTTCCTTTAATAGCCAGGTCGGTAATACTGGTACTTTCCATCATTGTTTTAATTTTATCGCGTGTTTCAGCCCACTGCTCATGAAACGGACAAGGTTTTTCAACTCCACAGCCCGGTAATCCCAAAGCACATTCCGTAAATAAACCCGGGCCGTCAATTGCTATAACAATATCCATAAATGTTATTTCTTCACCGGATTTTTTTAAACGAACCCCTCCGTTTGGCCCTTTAAATGATTCCAATAGCTGATCAGCCGTTAGCTGTTGCAGTATCTTTGTTAAGAAATGAAATGAAATTTCCAGATCATCACTCATTTTTCTTATCGGGATGTAATCCTGACTTGATCGTGAAGCGAGGTATAGTGAGGCGCGTAAGCCGTAGATGCAAGATTTAGATAGCAGCATTATGATCCATAAAGTAATTAAGAGTATTTAATCTTAAATTAAGGCGCCCCACCTTATTTGTCAAGTTATTTCGGAAGATTATGTCCGAAATAATAAAAAAAGCCCGACCCTCAGAATGAGAATCGGGCTTAAAGTAAATATTATCAATGTTTAGTTCGTTGCTGCCCTGCTTATTTGATCACCAAAAAAGAGTGCGTTGGCAAACAACTTATTCGTCCCATACCAGAACGCTCTGAAGTTTGGATTATCCACAAAACCAATAACCCGGCCCGAACCGTAACTTCCTACAAGGATAGATGCCGTATCTTTGATCAGTTCATTATTCTCATCAGAAATATAGCCACTTACCAAAGGCTCACTAGTTAAATAGAGTGGAGTAGCGGCAGGGTTTCTTGTGATCTGAAGAAAGTTGGTGCTGTTTCTGAAGATGTGCATACTTTCATTTCTATAGCCAAATAACAGTGGATTTGTAACATCGGCATTGGCTTCAAAAATAGACCCGCCTATTACTTGTGCACCACGGGCAGCTGAGAGGTCTTCGTAGGCAACTCTTCTGCTCTCCGATGGCTCACGCTCTACACGATCGGCGTTCAACAAACCTTCACTCATAGCCCAGTTTACCGCGCTCTTTTGTACGATCAGCGTACCGCCGTCCCGTACCCACGACTTGATGTCTGCTTTGGCACTTTCACTGAGGTCGCCATAGCCGCCGTTTACCATAATCAGGCGATTGTATCGACTTAAATCTGTCCGGGCTACTCGATCTTTTTCAAGAATGGTAATTGGCATCTTATATCTTTGATCGAGCTGGTGCCACACCTCACCTACTTCGAGGTTACTGACTCCGCTGCCGGCTAAAATTGCCATGCTCGGCTTTTCCAGGGCGTTAATATTCGGGCTGCCTAAATCTACACCGCCGGCTGAAAGGCCGGTCCGTAAACTATATACATCCACCCCGTCCTGTCGCGTAATTTCCTGAAGCGCTCTGAAAATATCCGCCTCTTCTACATCCTGTATGCCAAGCGGAATTAAAATTGTTCCGTAATTGAACTCCTTCACTCCGGTTGATACTACCGATTGAAATGTTTTAAAAGCCGCCTGTGTACGAACACCCATATTTTGCAGTCTGTACAGAGCTCGCGGAGCATAATACTCATCCCATTCAAATGCATACGCGTAGTTACTTCTGCCGCCTACCAGTTGTCCGGCCGGAATTTCAGGTGACTCTACCCTGTCGCCCATCAAATTACTATCAAACTGACGTTGAGTAAGCTCCGCGTGCGGCAAATTAAAAGCAGAGGTGAGTGTCCATGTTGACACATCATAGAAGAGACTGTCTGTAAACTCTGTTCGTTTTTCAAACATAGCCTCAATAAACTTGTACTCTGTTTGCTCCATCGGTATTACCCAGGCATTGCCACGCTCAAACTGCTGCCCGTCAACTTCAAGGTTTTGCGCCAGCTCATACAGTTCAACATTGTGGTGGGTCATCAGGTCAGCAAAATGGAAGTTTTTACCGGAGTCGTACCGGTCTCCAACAACCAACGCTTTTACTGAGTTTCTGGAAGCTTCCTGCTGAACCTCTCTGTAAAACTCTCTCATGTTGTCGTGCAACTCCATTCGAAGCCCGTTAGATGCATCAACTGTAGAGAGTGATGTTTTAAACTGGTTACGAATTGCAAAAGGGAAGTCCACCACGCCGTGCACACTTTCCTGAGCATGTCCTCTGGCACTGGCCTGCTCAAACAGGATACCTATCGTACCGAAAATGTCAGGATAGGTAGATCCTTTTCCGTAGTAAAAATCATCAAACGACTCTTTTGTATAGTAGAGGCTCTGAATCTTATCCAGCTCATCTGCATGATACTCAGCAATGGCGGCTGTTAAATCCTGATTACGCTGCGGAGTAAGCGGATGGGTTCTGGATGGAATTCCGGGCTGAAAAAAGTAGGTGGCGTTGGTTCCCATCTCGTGGTGGTCGGTTAACACGTGAGGTCTCCACTCGTGGTACATCTGGATCCGGCCACGGCTTTCCGGATGCACAACCGGCATCCAGTCCCGGTTCAAGTCAAACCAGTAGTGATTTGTCCGACCGTTTGGCCAAACTTCGCTAAACTCACGGGCAGCCGGGTCTGTAACTGAGGTCGCACTTTTGTGCATATTTACCCATGTCGAAAACCTTTGAAGTCCGTCGGGGTTAAAAGACGGATCGATCAGTATGACCGTGTTATTCAGAATTTCATCCATTTCCGCTCCTTGTGCAGCGGAAAAATGGTAAGCACTCAACAATGCAGCATTCGATCCACTGGCCTCGTTACCGTGTACGCTGTAGCCCATATAGGTGATAACCGGCATGCTTTCCACATCCAGGTTTCCGGATCGTGATGGATCTCTCAGCAATGCGTGGTTCTCTTTAATCTGATCGATTGATGAGTGATTATCCGGCGATGTGATGGTTAACAGTAATAGCGGACGGTTCTCGTAAGTGCGGGCATATTCGTGAATGCTCACCCTGTCAGACGCTTCAGCGACTGCATACATATATTGAACAAGCTTATCGTGAGTGATATGCCACTCTCCTACTTCGTGCCCAACTACCTCTTTCGGTGTGGGTATTGAGGAGTCGTAGGTTACATCGTCCGGCAGGTAATAGTCGAGTTGTACCTGAGAAAAAGCCAGCGATGGCAGAACCAGGAATAAGAGTAAAGATTGTAGTAAAGATTTCATTCGATATAATGATGTTTTATTAGTTATGGCAAAGATTGTCATTATAGTAATCAATTAAGCGCACTCTTTGAAATTCAACCGTTAACTGAAACATATTTTAAAAACTTCATAAAAAAAGCGGCACCGGCTTTCGCCGATACCGCCTCTTCAATTTTTCAGAAATAAAACTTAGAATCTGAACTCTGCCGCTACGGTAGACCGCATTGGCATCTCCTCTTTTGGCAGGATATAAACGTTACTTCCCGTTTTTCTGCCGGTAATTGAAAGCCAGTTCAGTAGCTCTATGTCTCCATTTTTCGGCTTACTACTGTAGTGAACCGTCTGTTCAGCCTCGTCAAAAACGCCCCATTTCTTCTCGTCTTTTGAGATAAATATGGAGTGTGAACGCCCCTGAATCGTCGCTTCAACAATATCACCAAGATTGTTGGAAACCTTTCCGTCAGTTTGTTCGGAAAACTTCTCCAGCGAGTTGTACATCTCTTTCAGGAAGTGTTTTTGTATCACATTCCACCCTTTATCCCGAATAACTTGGTCCGTCAACTCATCAGGATTATGGTCTATCGTCTCATCTACAACCCTGGAGTAGTTGTTGATTTTTTTATAAAGCGAAAGGTTATCCTGTAGTCCCATAACTATTAACGGGTCATTTCGCTCACGCATCACTTTTGTAATCTCCTTTTCCAGTTCTCTGAAGAACTGTTCAACAATCACCATTCTATCTTCTTCATTGGCACCGTGACCAAAATACATTGCTTTTTGAGCTTTTGAGCCGGAATGGAACTGAAGCTGTTTTTCAGGGTCAATTTCAAGGTAATCCTCTACAGAAACAGATATATCCTCAGGTGTAATCTCCTGAACATCATTTCGTGTACACCTTAGCAGCCTGGCTTTTTGCCGGCTTATGGCAAGTACACAAAATGTACCGTCCATACTCAACATAGGCAGGAGAGGTGTAATAAGGTGATGATCGTTTATATAAACCTCACTTTCTACTTCGTAGGGCAGTTTATACATCTCCATGCCGTCTTCGCTAAAATAGAGAGCCAATCCTTTATCAGCATGTGACCAGAAAAGTGGCTTTTCCAGCAAGTCGAAGGCTGGCTTAAGATAACTTTCAGCCTCAGACTCTTTCTTTCCGTTCTCTTTTAGAATAGAGATTGCCTCGGTGAGCAAATTTTTCAACCGTATCGGGTCTTGTTTTGACTCTTCCCCGGTTTTATGGGTAGGCAGAGTGATCGTCACTAAATTACTCCCATTTCTATTTACAAGCTTATTGATCTCTTTTTCACTTACCATCCTAACCTCATCTATTACTTTGGGTTATTTGTTATGTCTGTTATAAAAACATAAAAAAAATTTGAATATAAAGGTTCCACAAACTCACTAAACTGCAACTATTTTCATTGATAACACCATTTATTTTACCTCCTCAGTTGTTATTCTATTTTTCTGTTTCTGAATGCTTTCATCTATATTTTGAAAGATTTAGCAACAATCTTCTGCATATGAAAAAAACTCTTTTTGCACTCCTGCTTTTTAGCTTCGTTATCACGGATCTGTCTGCACAAGTCTATTCAACTCAGTATAGATTACCCGGTTCAGACTGGCAGGAAATCCGTTCTGAACAGTTCAGGGTCATTTATCCATCCATCTACAGAGATGAGGCTGTTCGGTCGCTATCCATTCTTGAAGCGGAATATGAGGATATTAAGAGTTTTATCGGGGGTGACCTTCATCAGTTTCCATTTATTCTTAATCCCCAAAACGACCGCTCTAACGGATTTGTTAGCCCTATCAATTTCCGCTCAGAAGTAGAACTGGCTCCTCTGCGTGGAAAAGCTTTAAACCCACAATCAGGCGACTGGCTTGAATCGGTTTTACCACATGAGTTGGTGCACGCCCTTCACTTTAGTGTGAACCCTCCGGCTCTAACGCGAATACTAGGCCTTTTTTCACCGGATCTGCGACGATCAGTTCACGCCGCCGCTCCGCTCGGTGTACACGAGGGAACTGCTGTAGAGTATGAAAGCCACGGAACCATACCTAATTCCGGGCGTGGAAACTATCCCTATTTCAATCACCATTTTAACAGTTTGCTCGATACATCAGACCAATGGTCGATGGGGCAGCTATTTCACACTACTGACTATACCCTTCCTTTCAACCGGCACTATGTGGGCGGATATGAGTTTATTCACTGGGTTCAGGAAACCTATGGATCCGATACCGCCAAAGAGTCCATTCAGTTCCACTATAAATATCCCTTTTTAGGATACGGTACTGCATTGCGATCGGCCACGGGGAAATGGCCCTCAGCACTGTATAGTGAATTTACCGAGCATTCAATTGATGCTGAACGCAGCAGAAGAGATGAATTGAGCGCGCCGGCTTTGGAGCAACCTATTGGATTAAATGGCAACTGCAGAAGAGCTAACCGCCCGCTTTGGTTAAACGATAACGAGATAGTTTATTACGGCCGTTTTTGTAATAAGCCATCCGGATTCTACATCTATAATTTTGAAACCAAAGAGTCTGATCTTATCAAAGAAGTTCAAATTACCGAAGATCACTTTTTCAATCTCTCTGAGGACTTTTCAAATATATACTACAGCCGATACCATACTGACGCCCGCTACGACAATCTGTTTCGGGGCGATCTGCATCAACTCGATGTTGAAACTCAACAATCGAAGCGGATAACTTTCGGCAGCCGACTTTTTTCACCTATTCAGTCCGGTATCCAACAGCTTTTTGCACTTCAGACAGATGCGCACACTCAAAAACCGGTACTGGTTGACAAAGAGTCCGGAAAGATCGTTAAAGAGTTCGATAAACCTGAAAACAGCACCGTTATACAGGTTGCGCCTAATCCTTCCCATCCCAACCAAGTTGCAGTAATTGGCAGAATAAACAGTGTTCAAGCCGTTTGGCTTCAGGACATAGATGATTCCACAAATTTTCTTTCCGGTGATCCCGACCTGGTTTTTGAAAACGGATCTATTTTTGATTTGAATTGGCACAAAAGCGGAGATCATTTTCTTTTTGTAAGTGATCATACGGGCGTAATGAACATCTATGAATATCATACAAATGGAGCTGAATCAACCCAGATAACAGATGGCATAACTAACAGCTTTGAACCCTCCTATTCACCTGACGGCAGTTCAGTTGCGTTTGTAAAACAGGTACAAAACGAAACCCTTATTTACACTCTTCCATTAAATGAAGATCGGCGCAGTATACTTGCCGCTTCTTCCTATTCAATGAATAACCGGATTTCTGAAAAGCTCAACAGACCTCTTATGAATCGAGAGTTTAGCCCGGATAGTTCATCATGGGAATTTAAAGAGTACAGAACCGGCGCGGGTTGGTTGAAACCTCGTTTATGGACTCCGGGATTTGAAAGAGAAAACGGCTTCGACCGAATAATGGTAAATTTTGAAAGTGTAGATCAGCTTAATCGCCAAAGTTACGAGATGGAGCTCTCGCACTACATGGACCGGTTTTGGTATGATCTTGAATACAGCTATAAAGGCTTCTTTCCGGGTTTCAGGGTAAATATTTACAATGATCCCGCGCTAACATCTTTCAGGATCACTCAAAATGATGAGCAATTTATCGTTCCGTTTCTGCAGCAATCCAGAGGGGCTTCTTTAAAAGTACCATTTCGATACTACCTCGAAAGAAATACCCGTTTTACATCACTACTGGTGGAACCGCAATTTTTTGTCAATCAACTCAGATTTTTAAATCCGAACAATACCTCTCAGGCATATTCAGAGTTCGGAACCCGACATACGTTGGGTTTGAGAACCGTATTCAATTACAATATCAGGCAATATTTCCGTGATGTACAACCAAATGCCGGCTGGATATTTTTTACTGAGTCACGTTATGGACTCAATCAAACATCTCTGGATATTCAGTCTGATCAGTTCAACATTAATGCCAATCTGACCGACCGGAAAGGGTTTCGGGGGTACATATCCACATTTATTGCCCCTCTTTCTCGCTACAATCAGTCACTTCGTTTAACGGGACAGATCATAACCCAAACCGATCTGCCCGTTTTTAACATTTCAACACTCTATTCCGATAGCTTTTCAGAAATACCGCTCCCTGCCGTTAACAACGCCGGTATTTTTAACACTCGTTACACCATACCCATTGTATATCCTGATGATGGAGGGCTTTTACTTCCCGTTTATCTATCTAACATCTACCTGGTTCTGTTTTCCCAAACCGTTACTGACTTAGATCGCCGCAATCTGGCTGATGCCAGTCGGGCTGTTTATGGTGCAGGAATACGGTCTCGATTCAGATTGAGTAATCTGCGTTTTGATATTGGAATTTCTGTTGGGTGGGAACCAACCAGAAATCAAGTCACAACTTATTTTGGAAGCTTCTAAGGGTTGAATACACCCGGCTGAATTGTTGGCGCCGGAATAATTTCCATTCCCTCAAGTCGATCCGGCCTGTTCTCTCTGTCGTTAATAACATCTCTGATTATAATATTAGATATCTGGTCAGGATAGCGCCGGGCAATCTCCCTGTAAACCTCAGGGTCTCGCTCACCGGAATCACCTACTAAAATAAATTCTCGATCAGGAAAATGTTGAAATATCCGGCTTATCTGATCTATTTTTTGATTGTATGTTACATTTTCATTTGTGATCAAATCATTTAATCCCCGCCACGTATTTATGCTCAAAAGGTTTTTGGTGACCTGCTTCATATGCATGCTTCCTTCCGGAAACCCTGCATTATCACTAAAAAGGAAATTTTTTAACGGACGATATAGCTGCCAGGGGGATCCTGAAACATAATGGAACGCGGCATTGTCCCAGTTACTGTATAAATTGGCCATTCGGGGTGCCGGTTTATACTCTTTAAAAAATGTATTTCTGATCACAACCCTGCTGCCAGCGGGTATTTGTGAAATTTTTACTGTATCGTCTATATCAGATATTACCGATAACCCCTCTTGTTCAATCAGTCTTACTCTTCCAATACCTGAGTGTTCATCCGATACGGCACGAAACACTAACCATCCATTTTCTGAATTTTGCTTTTTTAACAATACGTCAGCTTTCTCTATAGAAAGCCGAATTTCTCCAACTTTAAAGCCGTTCAGGTTCGTTTCTACAGGACTCCCATCTTCATTGAGATAGAAAGTTTGACGATCGGGATCGTTGTCAAAGATAAATTTTACAGTTTCGCGTGACTCACTATCTGCCACAAAATCTGAGATTCGGTAGCTAAAGAGCGCACTTTCTTCTTCATTTAAACCTCTGATGCGGTTCACTACTCTAAGTGATAAGTTTGCCACCCTCGACCGGTTTTCCTGTACATAGATGCGTAGCGGTATCACCCACTCTTCATCATCCAGATAGCCATAGGATGTATAAAATATTACTTCCTCTTCAGTTTCCATTTCCACATTTGGAACTGAAAAAATCTCAATCTCTGCAAAAGATAAAAGGAACAGATATGGTAAAAGAAAATGCAATAGCACAATGTTATGAATTGAAAAAAGGAGGGAGTAATTGTTACACCCTCCCCTAATTATGTTTTAGAGCTTTGTCAAAACCGCTCTGAATCTAGGTTCCTGATGCCTTTCTAAAGAGTATTCAAAAGTTCCCTCTTCAGGATCGTATTGCATCATCCAAACATTGGTTGCTGCTTCCGGTAAAATTTCTGCCGTGTAATCGTCTGCAGGGAAATACTGTTGGTATTCATTGCCTCTCTCATCAGCATACCCGCCATATCCTGTCAAAGGTGCTTCGCCCTCTTCATACACATTTTCACCGATGTGATCGTGATAAAGATGCAGTCCGTTTTCACGCATTTCCAACACCCAGGTTGCGTGCCATGTACCGCCATCACGCAAAAAATCAACTTCGATTAGCTCTTCCGTACAAGTAGAAACCGTTGCCATAAGTTCTGTATCAACTAAATCGTGATCCGGATCGTCGGGGAATGTTGATTCTCCGGCAAAGGTTTCTCCACATAACGAAAACACATTGGCAAAAAATGCTTCCTGAGGTGTATCACGAGGCAATTCAGGAGTTAAATCCGTTTGGGCCTCACCTCCACATGCCACTGTAATAAGCAAAATTGGTAATAGTAGATAAGTCAGTTTATTCATTTTGATCCATTTATTTGAAATTGACACAAGTAAAATCCGTATTCATCACTATAAAACAAAACTGTTATCTTAAACCAAAATAATTCCTATAACCGCATCGACAGAATGAGCACAAAAAAAGAAATAGAATCCTATAAACTGGGCGACATTCAGGTAGTCATCTCAGAAACTGAAAATCCAAATAAGTTTCACGTAGACTGTAATGACGGAAATTATCACTCAGAATTTACCGTACGAAAATATGAGTACGATAATTATAAACGACACATGAATCAGAAAATCAAAAACGGTTACAAAGCCCAATATAAGGAAGAGGATAATTGAAAATATGTAGTATGTAGGTTTGGCTTGCAATTCCCAGTGCGTTGTGCTACAGTGTTAGTACTAATTAAATAATACTTTTTTTATGCACAATCGGTACATTTTATCTCTCACCCTTCTCCTAATAACACTTACCTCATGCCAATCCGATACACCTCCTGCTGAGATTGAGCGGACTAATCTGGAACTGAACGGTGCAGAACGCGTTATCGATACCACAACAGACGACCGATTTGCTATGCCCTCATCGATATTGGCAACTTCCGAAGGTCTTTACGTCTACGATTTCGGCGCCGGGGTTGTTCACAGATTTGACGAGGATTATCGGCTAATTCAATCTTTCGGAAATCAGGGCAACGGTCCTGAGGAGTTTCAATATCTGGCATCTCTCTGGATGTTTGATGATGAGATACTCGGTTTCGATCCCGGAAATGCCAAGCTGATCTCCTACTCTTTTGATGGAGAGTTTTTAGACGAGCAGAGCCTCTCTTCTCAACAATATTCACAGATGATGTCGGCCGGATCAAAAGGCGAGTTCTACTTCCAGTCGGGTGGTCACGATGGAAGCCTGCTCACCCATTCCAGTTTAAATAACAGCACTATTCACCATTTTGGAGAATCATTAACTAGTGATGATGACGATATCAGCATTTCATCAACAAGGCAGGCCATTGAGCGGAATCAGGTACCTTCATTTATGAAAAACAGAGTTATGCCGGCGGTAAATAGTGAACGAATCTTCTCTTTTCAACTTACAACCGGTGTTTTACAGGCCTACAATCACCAATATGAACTGCAGTGGGAGCACCTCATTGAAACCGACTTTATGGATGAGGTTTTCGAAAACTATATCGAGGCAAATAGAAGAATGCTTGATCGTGGAAACATCATCTTTCTGATGTACGCTTCACATCTCGAGGCGACTGATGATGGAGTAGCTATTCTTTTTAACACCCCAAGTGATACACCCGTAACAGTTGGGTGGATGAATAATGAAGGAACCGAAATGAAAATACTTCAGTACTCAGATCTGGAAATTAATTCGAAAAATTTTACAATCTCTGCAGAACGAAGCGCACTCTATTTCAACAATCAATTTGAGGGAGAAATCTGGCGAGCAGAGTGGCCCTTATAATCTGAATTAAATTTTTGGTTCAGAGCAAAAGCATCGCATCGCCAAACGAGTAAAACCTGTACTCCTCCTTAATTGCGTGTTGATACACTTTTTTCATTTCATCAAACCCTATGAAAGCAGAAATCAGCATTAAAAGGGTGCTTTTGGGAAGGTGAAAGTTTGTAATCAGGTGGTCTACGGATTGAAATGTATAGCCCGGAGTGATGAAAATATCCGTTTCTCCGGAGCAGGCCGTGAACTTCTGCCCAATTTTCTTCGCCGATTCCAGCACTCTCACACTTGTGGTTCCGACTGCAGTAATGGTTTTTGAACGGTTCAAAGCACTGGCTTGATCAGCAGAAATCTGATACCACTCACTATGCATAATATGATCTTCGATCTTATCGGTTTTTACCGGTGCAAAAGTCCCTAACCCCACATGCAGAGTAACCTCTTTCTTTTCTATTCCCTGTTTTTCCAGTTTGCTGATCAGCTCAGGCGTAAAATGCAGTCCCGCGGTTGGAGCCGCCTTACTTCCCTCATCTTTTGCGTAGATTGTTTGATATCGATCTGCAAGCGATTCATCCCGTTCTATGTATGGAGGAAACGGTGTGTGTTTATATTTTTCCGTGATAGCATCATCCAGAGAGCGGCTTAATTCAATGGTTCGGATTCCGTCTTCTGCAATGTTCAGGGTTTTCGCACTCAATCCGACCGCAAGCTCAACCGTTTTTCCCGGCTTGAATTTTTTTCCCGGTCGCACCATCGCTTCAACAATGCGATCGTCTACAGCTTTAGTTACAAATATCTCAATCTTGTCGTCATTAAACAGCAGGCGGCACTTTTCAACTTTACTGTTATTTACTACCAGTGAAGTTTGAGACGGCAGATACTTGCCGATGTTATAGAAATAATCATCCCGGATAGTGCCGCTTTCGCGATCATAGACTAAAAGCCTGGAGTGATCTCTTGGAATAGCCGGTTTTTGAGCAATCAGCTCTTCAGGCAAATGATAATCAAAATCTTTGAGCGTGTAAGACAAGGGTATATATTTTCTGATCAATTATTATTTCAGAAAAAAAGATAAGGATTTGAGATCAGGCAATTTTAATTCCCAATAAATTTTTTACGGTTTCCACGATACCGTCAGGGCCAATGCCCACCTCGTCGTGCAATTCTCTCTGTGAACCATGTTCAATAATTTGGTCGGGAACGCCCAAAATCTTCACCGGTACACCTGCGCCCTTTTCAGCCACATATTCGGCTACCGCAGATCCAAACCCACCGAGTCTGGTTCCATCCTCCAGCGTGATAATATAATCGTACGACTCTAACACAGAGTCGATCATATCTGTATCCAGTGGTTTGGCAAATCTCAGATCGTAGTGACCAATGTGGATATTCTCCTGCTGAAGTAATTCATTAGCGTCCATTACATATTTGCCAATCGGTCCAAAACTTAACACCGCAACCGATTCTCCTTTTTGAATGACTCTGCCTTTCCCAATTTCTGTTCTCTGAAACTCCTTACGAACTTCCATTCCGGTCGCCCTGCCACGCGGATATCGGATCGCCCAAGCGCCTTGATCATACTCAGATGCTGTGAACATCATATCGCGAAGCTCCTGCTCATCCATCGGAGAGGAAACAATAATATTCGGTACAGCTCGCAGATAAGAAATATCATAGAGCCCGTGATGAGTGGGTCCGTCAGCTCCAACCAGGCCGGCCCTGTCAATACAAAAAACAACCGGTAGTTTTTGAATAGCCACATCGTGGATCACCTGATCATAGGCTCTCTGCAAAAAGGTAGAGTAGAGGGCGGCAAAGGCTTTTTTTCCTTCTGTTGCGAGTCCGGCAGCAAACGTAACTGCATGCTGCTCCGCAATACCCACATCAAACGAGCGATCAGGATAAGCTCTCATCATAGGCCAAAGGCTGGAACCACTAGGCATTGCAGGCGTAATAGCCACGATATCTTCATTATCTTCAGCCAGCTCCACCAAAGCCTCTCCAAATACATCCTGATATTTTGGAGGTAGTTTTTCCTTCGTTTTAGGCTTGGTTAAAGGGTTGCCGGTAATTTTATCAAACGGACTGCTTTGAGCATGCCACTTTGTTTGTTCCCGCTCGGCAGGTGCAAATCCCTTCCCTTTTACTGTCACAATATGCAGCAGTTTGGGACCGGATACAGTTTTCAAATCCTCCAAATGTCTTCGCAGGGCATCCACGTTATGGCCATCAACGGGTCCATAGTACTTAAATCCAAGTGCCTGGAAAAGTGCACCGGGTGTAATTGCGGCAGTCATCGCTTTTTCAAGCTTTGAAGCCACTTTTCTCATTTTTTCACCGGCTGACTTAAAATGTCCGAGCAGATCGTAAATCTCATCACGCATTTTATTGAAAGTCTTGCTGGTCGTGATGTCTGCCAGGTACTCCTTCAAAGCACCAACATTGGGATCAATAGACATATTATTATCATTCAGAATCACCAAAATGTCTGAATTTTGAGCCCCGGCGTTATTCAGAGCTTCAAAGGCCATACCGCCGGTCATAGCTCCGTCACCGATTACCGCAACAGCTTTTTTATTCTCACTGTTTAAATCAGATGCAACGGCCATTCCCAAAGCTGCTGATATGGATGTACTGGAATGACCAACGCCAAATGCATCGTATTCACTTTCCGATCGTTTTGGGAAACCGGAAAGACCGTTATATCTCCTGTTTGTATAGAATTGGTCTCTTCTTCCGGTTAATATCTTATGGCCATAAGCCTGATGCCCAACATCCCACACCAGCTTATCTCTTGGTGTATCGTATACATAGTGAAGCGCAACCGTTAACTCAACCACACCAAGGCTGGCTCCGAAATGACCACCATAAACAGACACAGAGTCAATGATATACTCCCTCAACTCATCGCACACATCCTGTAGCTGTTCCGATGAAAGTTTTTTCAGATCATCCGGAGATGATATCTTTGCTAATAAGGGGCCCGGGGTTGGCTTGTATGTTTCCATAATTTACTGCTACTCATTCTCAGGAGCGCTCTTACTTTGATCTATTTTCTCAATTTTTAAAGCCGCGCTTTCCAATGTTTCAGAACATATTTTTGAAAGCTTCTGCCCCTCTTCGTACAAGGCTACAGATTCTTCGAGTGATATTTCTTTATCATTGAGTTTTTCGACGATTGCTTCCAATTGTTTTAAAGCCTCTTCGAAACTCAGCCGTTCCTTTTCTGACATAATTATCTATTCTTTTTAATTCACACTTGATGAAATTACACCTTCGATCTACCACGTTCAAACTTCTTTTTTACTTCGCTACCATTCAACTCTCTGCAAACCTTTACCGTTTGATTTAAAAACAACAGCCCCCTCCAAACTTGTAAAGTAATTTTCTTCACTATATGTACTCACCCTGCTCACGGCATCCCGGTTTGGATGGCGGAATCTATTCCTAAAAGCAAGAGATGCAACGGAGATTTCAGGTTCTACATGTTCTATAAATGTTTTCGTTGAGCTGGTTCTGCTTCCGTGATGACCCATTTTATATAGATTAGACCTTAAAAAGTCCCCGTAATAAGTCACTAAATCCAGCTCCTGTTGGCTTTCTGCATCGCCGGTTAACAGTATGGATTGATCTCCATAAACTATTTTTACTACTACAGAATAGTTATTGGGATTCGACGGTTTTGTTTCTTTTTCCAGAGGCCCTAAAACGTATAATCGCAGGTTGCTTTCAATATCAATAAGATCACCCGCATAAACATTTTGCACAGATATACCCAATGAATCGGCTTTTCTTACATAATTGTTATAAAGCTGGCTCTCATACTCGTAACTGCTTTGATAAATATTTAGCACTTTAAATTCATTCATAACCGATTCAATTCCTCCGATGTGATCTGCGTGCGGATGTGAAAGTATTACAGCATCAACCGTTTCCACGCCTCTATGTTTCAGATAGGGAGTAATCACTCTTGAACCGCTGTCGTAACCCGGGTTCCACCTGCCAACATCCACTAAAATATGCTTTTCTGAAGGCGTCTGAATATGTACTGCATCTCCCTGCCCCACATCCAGAAATGTTATTTTAAGTTGGCTTTGCCCTTTGTTTTGGAAAATTTGCTCAATCATAAAAAGGTTGAAAACAAGTAAAACTGCAATACAAAGTTTCCATCTCAACTCCGGAATCCTAATTGAACCGCCAAACAGGATCATTAAGCCCCATAGCAGAAAAATTAATAACGATTCGTTTGAAATTGTGAAATAGCTCAATTCACTTTTACCAATACTCTCTGCCACAGATTCTATCCATATTAAACTCCACTCTACCGGTATTGCTCCATAGGACAGCATGATATTTGATGACATCGGAAGTAATGAAATAGCTAAACCTGCCGGCACGGTAACCGTCATTATTGGAATGACCAATGCATTGGCTATAGGCCCGGCTATTGAAAACTCCCCAAAGTAGTAGGTGAGAATTGGAAACAATCCTGCCTGCACCACCACAGAAATAATGACTATGGTAGCTAAGGCGCCAATTTTACCATAGCGATATCTGGCCGGCATGATTCGCTGAGCTTCGGGCATCAACAAGAGAATTGTAAAAACAGCACCGAACGACAGCTGAAAACCCACATCAAACAGCTGGTATGGATTGACTATCAACAATATTATTGCAGCAGCGGCCGTCAAGTTTATTGAGTTGCGAACTCTACTAAAAAGCTTGCCGTATGTAATCAGCCAGGCCATAAGTGATGCCCTGCTAACTGAAGCGCTGAACCCGGTAAGTCCTGCATAACCAAATAGCAGTACAGTTAAAAGAATTAAACCAACCCACTTCCCCCACCTTTTAGTCCACAGAAACGGAATGATAAACCATATTGGAGCTACAATAAAACCTACATGCAAACCAGAAACTGCCATAATATGCGACAGTCCTGACCTTGAAAAATTTTGCCGCGTATCTTCACCTATCTCTTCCTTATATCCCAGAAACAGAGCTTTTGCCATGGGTGCAGTTTGAGGACTAAAGAGCTCATCCACATTTTTTTGTACATATCCTCTTAAGCTTATCCAGCTAAATACCGTTTGTGGTTCATCCTTTTCTATAAGCTCGGTTATTTCGCCATGCGCTGCTATTTGTTGCTTATAAAGCCAGCCCCCATAGTCAAATTCATGTGGATTTCTTCTTTCAGGAAATTCGTACAGCCGAACTACCGCTCTGAAGGAACTGCCTATTTGCAGATCTCGCCCCCCTACCTCACCATTATAAAGCCTTATTCTGTATTTTTTTGAAGTTGATAAACCTTCTTCTAAAAAGCTTTTATCGATTTCTGCAACATATACTCTCTTACCACTCGTGGTATATCCTTTTTCTCTCACTGTACCTGATAATTCAATTTCTTCCCAGGCATAAAAATGAATGAAGCCGGATTCATTAAAATTTTTTTCAAGGTTATGGTCAGCAACTTTATACCATAAAAATGAAGCGGTAAATATTACCAAGCAGTAGAGAATGGTTGAAAGGTGAGATGAGAGAATAATGTTAACTTTTCTCAGTATGAATTCCGATACAAACCAAAATAGTACTACTGTAATAAACAGCAGTATGGAAGGGATTAAGTTCAGGTCCGATACATAACCGTAGATAATTCCCATTACCATTAAAAGCATAACCCTAACGGCCGGGTATGATGCGCTGGGAAAACGGTATCTTTTGGATCCACTCATATCTGTAAGAAACAGGAAAGCAAAATTCCTTACAGATCTATTAATGGGCTTTACTCTTCTTCTTTAACTCCCAGTTTTTTACACAAACGAGCCAGTTCTTTCTTCTCAGTTTCTGTAAAAACGGAAAACTCCTCTTTAATTTTTTGGAGGTGCTTTGGGAAAAAGCCTTCTATAAATTCCTGACCTTCCGGTGTAAGATGGATCAAAACTGCGCGGCGATCGTTGGGATCTTTCTTTCGCTTCACATAGCCCTGCTTTTCCAGGTTATCCACCACCATGGTTATGTTTCCGCCACTCTTCAATATTTTTTCACCAATCGATCGCTGGTTAAGCGGGCCTAAATGGTGAAGTGCTTCCAGCGTCCCAAATTGACTCTCTGTAAGATTTGCCTCTGCAAGGTGCCTGTTCAGCCGGTTAGTAAGTGATTCCGTTGCCCTCATAATTTTTATGAAAGCGTTCAGGGTGTTTACTTCAGAGCTTGATCCGGAAAAATGTGTTCCCATAGTATGTCGGGTTCAGGAAAGCCGGAATATCTTTAATTAATTCCGGCCATATTCTATGTTTATTCTGCCTTTAATTTAGCAAAATTTCTCTTACCTACTTTTAGTGCAATTTCATCACCTTCTTTAAAAGTGATTTCATGCCCGGGACTTTTAATTTTTTCATCATCCAGGGTAACCCCGCCCTGCTTCATCATTCGCTTTGCTTCACCGTTACTGGATGTCAGGTTTGCTTCAGAAATAATATCCAGAAGTCTGTGTGTTGACCCCGCCTTAAAGGTAAATTCAGGCGCATCATCAGGAATATTTTTGTTGATGACGGTCTGCTCAAAATATTTTCTCGCTTCTTTCGCGGCCTGCTCCCCATGATACATCCGGGTAATGGTGAACGCCAGATCGTGCTTTGTGTTGCGAGGATCTTTTTCAACTCGCTTTTTAACGGATTCCAAATCAACTGTAGAGATATCCGTTACCAATTCATAGTACGAGTACATCAGGTCATCCGGAATGGATAACGCCTTGCCGTACATTTCATTAGCCGGCTCATCAATTCCAATGTAGTTATCATAAGATTTACTCATCTTCATCGAACCATCCGTGCCAACAAGCAGCGGCATCATCAGACATACCTGCGGATCCTGGCCGGCATCTCTTTGCAAATCGCGCCCTACAAGTAGGTTAAATTTCTGATCTGTTCCGCCAAGTTCAACATCTGAGTTCAGATGAACAGAATCCTGCCCCTGAGCCAGCGGATAGAGAAATTCATGAAGTGAAATCGACTCATTGTTCTTATAACGTTTTGAAAAGTCATCCCGCTCAATCATTCGGGCAACCGTCATTTTGGAGCTGAGTAAAATTACATCCTGAAACTTCATTCCACTCAACCAGTCAGAGTTGTACACTATTTCCGTTTTATCGCCGTCCAATATTTTCCCGGCTTGATCCAGGTAGGTTCTGGCGTTCTCCTTTATCTCCTCTTCTGTGAGAGATGGTCGGGTTTTATTTTGCCCGGTCGGATCTCCGATCAGCGCGGTAAAATCACCAATAATAAGAATCACATGGTGCCCTAAATCCTGAAACTGTCGGAGTTTTCTCAGAATAACCGAGTGTCCAAGATGGAGGTCCGGTCTGGTTGGGTCACACCCAAGCTTTATACGCAGAGGCTTATTCTCTTTCTTCGATTTTTTCAGCTTTTCTACCAGGTCGTCTTCAGGTACAATTTCAACTGTACCCCTTTTGATAACATTTAGTTGTTCTTCTACAGATGGAAAACTCATAAATTTAGATCTTCAAATATTGGTAATGATTTTATCGGATTGTTTGCTTCGATTGTCTGATCAATCGTTTCAATAAAATTTTCTGCACCAGGGTATACTTTCGCTACTAAATCGAAAGCCATAGGTGCCATATAAATAACATAAGGATACGATACAGATTCAGTTCTGGTATCCTCTCCCGGCAGATTCAGCCCGGCTAGCAGTAAAAGTACAGCACTGACAACAACTCCGGACTTCAAGGCGCCAAAGAGCAGGCCGGCTAGTCTGTTTATCAAATTTAACTTAATTACTTCAAGCAGTTTTTTCGTTGCATAGGCAATTGCCTGTACAGCACCTACGGTAGCTACAAACAGAAATATTCCCGCAGCAACAACCGCGTAATCCGGATTATCAAAAAAGGGCCTGAATAATACAGATGCTTCATCCATATATTCAAAAGTGATAAATACTGCTAAAATAATTCCTGCAATATTTAGCACTTCATGTATGACTCCGCTCATAAAACCGCGATACGCAAAGTAGCCAATGGGTATCACGATAAAAAAATCGAGCAGATTCATTTCTATCTATTTGGACAGTTCCTCTTTGACAATTCGGCTAACGTCACCGCCTTCCGCCTTGCCCTTCAGTTTAGACATCATAACCCCCATCAACTTGCCCATATCGGCCATGGAAGTAGCTCCCATAGCTTCCTTCTGTTTTTGAACTTCCTTTCTGATGGCATCGTCATCCATCATTTCAGGAAGATAGGACTCAATAATAGAGAGCTCCTGTTTTTCCTTATCAACAAGATCATCTCGTCCGCCCTGTTCAAACTGGTCGATGGATTCCTTTCTCTGTTTTGCTGCTTTCATCAGCACCTCAGTTACCTGCTCATCGGTAATAGTAGCTTCACCGCCTTTGCGTTCACTGATCTCTTTTTCCAGAATTTTGGCCTTTAATGAACGAAGCACACGAAGTTCATCCGTCTTTTTAGACTTCATAGCTTCCTTCAAGTCGTTCATAATGGTCTCTTTAATACTCATAAACCTTCTCATCTTTTTTTAAGTTGAAACTATCGTCAAATGTAAGCAAAAAAAAAGGTTACATCCGTTCGGGATGCAACCTTTTCTACAAAATCGTCAATAAACCTTTACGATTTATTTCTGTTGATAAAATCTTTCACATCATCCTGGTCCATCATCGTTTCTCTGAACGCATATTTTCCACGCTCATTCTTTGTAGAGATGATAACCTTCGCCATTTTACGCTGAGCTTGTTTCAGCGCCTGAGCTTCTTCACCAAATGCTTGTTTCTTCGCCATGGTTGATCTTATTTAATTTCTTTATGGATTGTGTGCTTTCTAAGTACCGGGTTGTACTTCTTCAGCTCCAAACGATCCGTAGTATTACGACGGTTCTTCATCGTTACATACCGTGAGCTACCCGGTTTTTCTGTACATTCTAAAATTACCTGAATGCGATTACCTTTCGCCATTGTTTATACCTCTTTTAAAAGTGTTCCTTTTTTTCTGGCCTCTTTCAAAACTGCAGAAATTCCCTTCTTGTTAATTGTACGGAGGGTTTTATTAGAAACCTTCAGTGTAACCCACCGATCCTCTTCAGGAATATAGAATCGCCGCTTTTTCAAATTCAAATGAAAACGGTGCTTCGTTTTGTTATTCGCTTTAGATGAGCGATAACCGTTCAGCGGCTTTTGTCCTGTGATATCGTCCTTGCGTGCCATAATTCATTTACTTAGCTGGTTTTTCGATAGACACCAAAATTAAGGCGATTACATTTTAAATTCAATGCTTTTTTGCATATTATTTTCGAATTGCTTTAGCGCAACGATTTTCACACTTCCTTACACCTGTTACAGACTCCAAAAACGCCCATTTTAAGGAGATGTTACAAAAAGGCACATAGACCCATTCCTTTTTTTGATTTTGCCCGATCTTGCGCTATTTTCCACCGTCTAAGAGGCTATTTTTAACCACACTCAACCCCATTTATGGCAAAAAAGAAAGGATCTGACTATAAAGCGTCTAATATTCAGGTATTAGAAGGTCTTGAAGCTGTTCGAAAGCGTCCATCCATGTATATTGGAGACACCGGCCAGCGCGGCCTTCATCACCTAATCAACGAGGTAGTTGACAATTCTATTGATGAGGCTCTTGCCGGATATTGCGATCACATTAAAGTAATTATACATGTTGATGGCTCAATTACCATTTCCGACAACGGCCGTGGAATCCCGGTAGATCAACATCCCAAACTAAATATGCCTGCTGTTGAGGTAGTTTTAACCAAACTGCACGCCGGAGGTAAGTTTGATAAAGACTCTTATAAAGTATCAGGTGGATTGCACGGTGTAGGTGTCAGTTGTGTGAACGCCCTCTCCAGTACATTTAATGCAGAAATCCACCGTGACGGTAAAATATATGTCATGGAGTTTGAGCGTGGCTTTACTACAAAACCACTTCAGGAAGTTGGCAAAACAAAGTTGAACGGTACAACTATAAAGTTTAAACCCGATTCCGAGATATTTACTCAAACTACTGAGTTTAAATTTGATATTATTGCAGATCGGATGCGGGAACTTGCGTTCCTAAATCCTGAAATCACCGTAGAGATTACCGATGAGAGAGAGGATGATGACAGCGATACCCGATTTGTAGAATTCCATTATGCCGGCGGAGTTAAAGATTTTGTTCAATATCTCGACGAATCCCGCGAATCGTTGATGAATGAACCGATGTACATCTCCGGTGAAGTTGAAAATGTTCCGGTGGAACTAGCCATTCAGTACAACGACGGTTATTCCGAAAATGTGCATTCGTACGTTAACAATATTAATACGCGCGAAGGTGGTACTCACATATCAGGTTTTAGAAGAGCACTTACCCGCTGTTTTAAAAACTATGCCGATAAGAACAACATCATCAAATCAAACAGTAAAATTCAGGTTTCCGGTGAAGATTTCCGTGAGGGAATGACCTGTGTTTTGAGTGTTAAGGTTGCAGAACCTCAATTTGAAGGACAGACCAAAACAAAGCTGGGTAACTCCGAGGTTCAAAGCGCCGTTGAAGTTATTGTTTATGAAAAACTCAATGAGTATTTGGAGCAAAATCCCAAAACCGCCAAAAAGATTCTTAACAAGGTAATTGTAGCAGCTGAAGCACGTGAAGCTGCCCGTAAGGCTCGTCAGCTTATTCAACGAAAGAGTGTGATGAGTGGTGGCGGTCTACCCGGTAAACTTGCAGACTGCTCCATTAAAGATCCGGCACACAGTGAAGTTTACCTGGTAGAGGGTGACTCTGCGGGCGGATCTGCTAAAATGGGCCGTAACCGAAGTTTTCAGGCTATTCTCCCATTGAGAGGTAAAATTCTGAATGTTGAGAAAGCTAAAATAAATAAGATACTGGAGAACAAAGAGATACAGGCAATGATTACCGCTCTGGGTACCGGTGTAGGTCACGAGGAGGAGTTTGAGCTTGATAAACTGCGGTATCATAAAATTATTATCATGACAGATGCCGACGTCGACGGTTCCCACATCCGTACGCTGTTGCTCACATTCTTCTTTAGATATATGCACCCTCTTATCGAAAATGGGTTTGTATATATTGCAACACCCCCTCTTTATAGAATCACATCTACACGTGGGCAAATTGATTACGCCTGGGATGATGACACGCGGGATAAATTGATTCGCGAATTGAAAAAGTCGAAGAAAAAATTTGACGTTTCGCGATACAAGGGTCTTGGTGAGATGAACCCCGAGCAGCTTTGGGAAACCACAATGGATCCCGATACTCGAACACTGCAGCAGGTGACGGTAGAAAATGCTGCCGCAGCTGATAAAATGTTCTCCACATTAATGGGTGGTGATGTTGAACCTCGCCGGGAATTCATTGAAAGAAATTCCAAATACGCTCAACTCGATATCTAAGAAAATATTCATCTGATAAAACTGATTCATGGCTACAGAAAAAATTATACCTATTTCAATTGAAGATGAAATGCAATCATCCTACATCGATTACTCGATGTCTGTGATTGTTTCCCGAGCTCTTCCGGATGTGCGTGACGGATTAAAACCCGTGCACAGGCGTATTCTTTACGGTATGAGTGATCTCGGTATGCTGCATAATCGGAATTTTAAAAAGAGTGCCCGTATTGTAGGTGAAGTTCTTGGTAAGTATCACCCACACGGTGATTCCGCGGTTTATGACTCTATTGTGCGGATGGTACAGGAGTTTTCTCTTCGGTATCCACTCGTTAACGGACAGGGTAACTTTGGCTCAATTGATGGTGATTCTGCCGCGGCGATGCGTTACACAGAGGTTCGGATGCAGCGGATTGCTGAGGAACTACTGGCAGACATCAACAAAGAGACTGTGGATTATCAAACTAACTTTGATGATACACTAACCGAACCTACTGTACTGCCCGCCATGTTGCCCAACCTTCTGCTAAATGGAGCATCCGGTATTGCAGTTGGTATGGCCACCAATATGGCTCCTCACAATTTAACAGAAGTTGTTGACGGAACCGTTGCCGTAATTGATAATCCCGATATTGAAACAGAAGAGCTGATGAAGCACATCACAGCTCCTGACTTTCCTACCGGCGGTATTATTTATGGTTATGAAGGTGTGAAGGAAGCCTATTCAACCGGTCGCGGAAAAATAACAATGCGCGCCCGTGCAAATGTGGAAGAACTCCGAAATTCCAGGGAACAGATTGTAGTTACTGAAATTCCTTATCAGGTTAATAAAGCTACTCTGATTCAAAAAGTTGCCCAGCTCGTTGGTGATGAAAAAATTACAGAAATCTCTGAAATCCGTGATGAGTCTGATCGCGAGGGAATGAGAATCGTAATTATTCTCAAACGTAATGCGAATGCAGGAGTAGTACTTAATCAGCTTTACAAGTACACGCAGATGCAGCAAACTTTTGGCGTCATTAATCTAGCGCTCGTTAAGGGGCGGCCTAAAGTAATGTCGCTCAAGGAGTTAATATCTCGATTTATTGAGCATCGGGTTGAAGTTATTATACGGCGTACGATTTATGATTTAGATCAAGCCGAAGCTCGCGCACACATTCTGGAAGGTCTTAAAATTGCCCTCGATAATCTTGATGAAGTAATTAAGACGATTCGTGCATCTAAGAATCCCCAGGAAGCTAATACGGAGTTACGCAGAAAGTTTGCCCTCACCGATATTCAGGCTAAAGCTATTCTGGATATGCGTCTTCAAAAGCTAACCGGACTTGAGCGCGATAAAATTGATACTGAATATCAGGATATTGCAACTCAGATTTCAGATTACAGAGAAATTCTATCTAATCGCGAAGAGCAGAATGAAATCATTAAGCGAGAGTTACTTGAATTGAAAGATCGATACGGAGATGAGAGACGTACACAGATTGTATACTCTGCCGATGATTTCAATATTGAGGATATGATTGCCGATGAAGATGTGGTTGTTACTATTTCAAACAAAGGCTTCATTAAACGAATGCCGGTAAGCGGGTATCGCCGACAACGACGCGGTGGTAAAGGAATGAAAGGAACCACGACAAAAGATGATGAATATGTAGAACATCTGTTTGTTGCGACTAATCACAACTATATCCTATTCTTTACTGAAAAAGGAAACTGTTACTGGTTAAAAGTTTATGAAATTCCTGAAGGTTCAAGATTAGCTCGTGGCCGTGCTATTGTTAACTTGATTGATATCGAGAAAGATGACAGCATTAAAACTTTTGTACCTGTTAAAACACTTGATGATGAAGATTACATAAAATCTCATTCTATCATCATGTCCACAAAACAAGGACAGGTTAAAAAGACTTCACTCGAAGCCTACAGCAGGCCACGCCGCGATGGTATCATCGCCATCAACATTAAGGATGATGACAGTCTGCTCGAAGCTGCACTCACAGATGGTGAAAGTAATATTATACTAGCCAATAAATCTGGACGTGCCATTCGTTTCCATGAAGAAGAGGCTCGTGAAATGGGACGTAACACATCGGGTGTTCGCGGAATGAACCTTAACAAGGGTGATGAGTTGGTAGATATGGTTGTCATCAAAAACACACATGAAGCAACCGTACTTGCGATATCTGAAAACGGATTCGGTAAGCGTTCTCTAGTAGATGATTATCGCGAGCAAAGCCGTGGCGGTAAAGGAGTCATCACTTTAAAAGTAACGCCGAAAACCGGAAGCCTGATTGCGCTGAAGGAAGTTTCAGACAAAGATGATCTGATGGTAATTACGGAACGCGGTAAAATCATACGGATGCAGTGTAAGGGAATCCGAACCATGGGTCGCAATACTCAGGGAGTAAGAATCATGCGACTTGATGAAGATGGCAAAATTGCTGCCGTTACTCGAGTGGTGAATGAGGAAGAAACTTCTGAAGAGGACGCCCCTTCCGTTGAGTAAAATTCCTGATTTATAGTTAATACAAAAAAGGCTCCGAAATTTCGGAGCCTTTTTTATATCCGCTAATTTTTAAATTGGGTGATTAATCTTTAATGTCACTTAACATATTTTTTAGTGTAGTCTCTCTTTTCTTTTTTAGGCTGTCCGGACCCACCACTTTTACCTTATTACCAAATTGAAGCAACCATTCGTTGATATAGTCAAGATTTTCAAAATTGAACTCTACCTTAATTTTTTTAGAACCAACGCTACTTTCCTTAAATATTTTTGTTGGTAGATTGGCTTTAAACGGGCGTTCTGCAGATTCATCGAGTACTACCCTGATTTTTTGCCCAGACTCGTTAGAATTAAAAATTAACCCCTCTACGTCAATTTCTTTCTCTAGTTTAAAATTTTGGTCTAAAATTTTAACGTTTTCCATTCTATCGAGCACAAAATTCCGAATAGCCTCTCTTTTGTGTGAGTATCCTATCACATTCCAATGGTCTCGATAGAAAACCAAAAGATACGGATCGATTTTTCTTCCGGTCACACTCCCATCCTTTTTACTGCGATAGGTAAACTCAATACTTTTTGATTGAGATATAGCGCTGCTAACCAAGTACCAATTTCCTCCTTCCTTTTTCTCTGCACCAAAGTGCAGAAAAGGATCAACAACCGTTCGGTTGTCCAGGGATTTCATAAATTCTTTTAAATCATCAGGTAGAACGTTTTTTATCTTTAATTCCACACCCTTGGCGTCATCTACAAGATTTTTATCTATTTGTGACTTTACAAAGTTCAACCCCACCATGATTGTCGCAAGTTCCCTTGAGTTAAACATCAGCGGAGGTATTTTATACCCTTCAATTACACCATATCCGCTGTATTCATCCCAGGTTACCGGCACATTTATATCAGACAAAAAATTAAAGTCGCGAAATATAGTTCGTCGACTCACCCCGAACTCCTCAGCTAAATCATTTACAGTGAGTTTTCTTTTAGAATCCTGAAGCATCAAAATTAACTTAAGGCGTCTTTCAGAACTTTTAAGTCTGGACATAATTTATGCTGATTTGAAATTTTATGATGATGAATACCGGAATAATGCTTCTACAACAGCGCACTGATACTGTGCGATTAAATGAGCCAACAATATGGACTCTATCTCACAAAAAAGAAAGGGATGACAAGCTACTTTTCCAGAACAACCAAGCCTTTACCTTCGTAAAACTCATGCCCAAAGTGGAAGGAGTAGAATGTGCAATTTATCTTTGAATGGACACGCCCCATCTCTTCGTGCGCCCCCTCAATTCCCTTCCACATTACAACCCTTTTCCACGGTTTTTTCTTAGTCAGCCGGAGTAGATCATCAATTTTAAATGCATGCTTTGTTACAATTCCCACCCCTGTTTTAATGCCGACCAATGATATGCTTTTAGCCAATATTTCTACATTTTCTAAACCAAGAGAGCTAACAATATCAGAAACCGCCTTCATTTTTTTTCGAACATTATCGTTCAAAAAAAACTTTTTCTCCGGCACTACTATTGCCAATGGAATTCCCGGCAATCCCCCCCCCGTACCGGAATCTATCCATTCATCAATACTACCGAGAAGCCCTATCTCTATCGGTATTAAGGAATGAACAACATGTTCGCGAAGTGTTTCACGTGAAACATTACGGCTCACAAGGTTTATTTTATCATTCCAATCCAAAAGAAAGCTGATGTAAGCCTCTAATCTCTCCTCGTGCTTTGAGTAAAGTTCTCTCGTATTTTTTAAAGTTTCAGAGTCTAGTTTAATCTCTTCTATTTGATGTTTCACGTGAAACAGTTCCTTTAATTTTTTAAATATATCATCAATACGGCGATATCGCTTGCAGAGACGCCGCTTATTCTAGAGGCTTGACCGATGGTTTCTGGCTGAATTTTGCTCAATTTACTCTGCCCTTCTGAAGAAAGACTTTTAATTTTGTAATAATCAATTTTCCCCGGGATTTCGGCATTCTCCTTATTACTTATCTCTTCAACCATTTCAAATTCCCGTTTGATATATCCCTCATATTTAATCTGAATTTCCACTTGTTCTAAAACATCTCGATTAGATGTAATGTCAGACACCTTCCTGCTCAATTCTTCATCAGCAGAAAGCAGATCATTAAGAGTTAATTGAGGTCGCGGAATTAATGTTTTTGCCTTGACCGGCTGCGAAAGTGTTGAAGTTTCTTTTTCTTTCAGCATAGGATCCATCTTATCCGGTCGTACAGTATAATTTTCTACTAGATCAAACAGATGATTAATCTCCTCTCTTTTTTTAGAAAATCGTTCGTATCGCTCATCATCAACCAAGCCAATCTTTCTTCCAAGCTCTGTAAGACGAAGATCGGCGTTATCTTGTCTCAATAAGATCCGGTGCTCCGCTCTGGATGTAAACATACGGTAAGGCTCTTCCGTGCCTTTGTTGATGAGGTCATCAATCAATACGCCGATGTAACCTTCCGATCTTTTTATCACGAAAGGTTCTTTCTCCTGAACATAAAGAGCTGAATTTATTCCGGCCATTAATCCCTGGCAAGCCGCCTCCTCATATCCTGTGGTACCATTAATCTGCCCTGCAAAAAAGAGCCCATCTACAATCTTTGTTTCAAGAGTTCTCTTTATTTGATATGGCTGAAAATAGTCATACTCAATTGCGTAACCGGGTCTTAACATAACCGCTTCTTCAAAACCGGGAATAATGCGCAGTGCATGGTATTGAACATCTTCTGGCAGAGACGTAGAGAATCCGTTCAAATACATTTCGTAAGTATCCCAGCCCTCTGGTTCCAAAAATAACTGATGCCGATCTTTGTCAGCAAATCGATTTATCTTGTCTTCTATACTTGGGCAATACCTGGGCCCTACAGATTTAATTCTACCATTAAACATTGGGCTTCTGTCAAAACCCGTTTTCAGCATTTCATGAACGTCATCATTTGTATATCCAATCCAGCAAGTTAGTTGTTCATCAATTCCGGGGAGCTCTTCTGTCATAAATGAAAAAGGGCTCGGATCTTCATCTCCATATTGAATTTCCAGTTTTGAGTAATCAATAGAACGTCCATCTATTCTTGGAGGTGTTCCCGTTTTCAGTCTTCCAACTTCAAAACCTAATTCTTCAAGGGCTGATGAAATCCCAACAGAAGCTCGTTCGCCTGAACGCCCACCTCCGTATTGACATTCACCTATATGAATAACCCCGTTTAAAAATGTCCCGCTGGTTAGGATTACAGACTTTGTCTCAAATGTCTGGCCGGTTTGTGTTACTACACCTTTAACCTGCTTACCATCGCTGTCAGTTACAATATCAACTACATTATCCTGCCGAAAATAGAGATTTTCAATTTTCTCTAAATTTTCTCTCATTAATTTTGAGTAGAGAGAGCGATCACTTTGGCACCGCGGACTCCACATAGCCGGGCCCTTACTGCGATTCAGCATTCTGAACTGAACTCCACTAAGGTCACTCACTAAACCACTCAAACCACCAAGAGCATCAATCTCCCGTACAAGCTGACCTTTTGCTACACCACCCATTGCCGGATTGCAAGACATCTTGGCAATGGCATCCAAGTTCATGGTTATGAGTAGTGTTTTAGCGCCCATTTTAGCCGATGCAGCCGCTGCTTCACTCCCTGCATGGCCCGCTCCCACAACAATTACATCATATGTGGGATATAAATTTTTCATATCTGTTTGTTTTTTATTTGTTTATAGATTTTTTCTAAATTCGGCTTAGTCTAGTAAAATACCGTTTATTAATGAAACAATAAATGTTACAATAAACAGAAGCTTTGTCTGTCCAAACGAATAAAAACAAATAAAGATTTTACGATATGTGGTTTAAAAAAAAGATCGAGAAAAAAGGTTCCGGTTATTTCACTGAAGAGTGGATGAATAAATGGAAAGAGAATATCAATAGAAGCAAAAATTACAATAACTACGGTAAATCCTGGAACGCCCCCATTATTTTGAAAATAACACACCCTGTTTCAGCCAGTTTAAGAGAGAAAGAAATCATAGGCATTTTCTTGGATTTGAAATATGGCAATTGTGAAGAGGTTCGATATGCAGAGAGTAAAGATGAGCCAAAATCAGATGTAATTTTGAAAGCAGATGAGAAAACCTGGATACGTTTAATGGAAAAGAATGGAGATCCAACAAAACTGATTATGCTCGGCAGGATAAGTTTAGAGAAAGGAAGCTTAGTGCTTCTCTCCACACAGAGAAAAGCAGCAATGGAATTAATGTTGGCTGCTCCCAAACCTTCCGGAGAAAACATCTATGAAGAGAAGGAAAAAACCGTAGAAACGAAAAATTCACATAAGAGATCATCATTCAAAACCACAAGTAAAGGATTAGACCATGATAGTTATCCGATGAGACTTTTCCAGAAAGCCAAACAGTTCGGTGTATGGAATCCGTCGGAAATTAATTTAGCAACAGATATTGAACAGTGGAAAAAACTTACCAATGAAGAACAGGGAATTATTCATCACTTAACATCACTTTTTTTAGCCGGTGAGGAAGCAGTTACATCAGATCTTCTACCGCTCATAAAAGTAATAAGTAATGAAGGAAGGCTGGAAGACGAGATCTATCTAACATCATTCTTATGGGAAGAAGCTAAACACGTGGAATTTTTTTCGATGTATAATCAAAATGTATTTAATGGAATTCCCGACGCCGAGAAGTTTCACAAACCATTTTACAAGATTGTCTTTTATGAAAAACTTCCATTTGCCCTCTCCTCTTTAGACAAAGATCCATCTGCTGTTAACCTGTTGAAAGCATCCATAACATACAATATGATTGTTGAAGGAACACTGGCTGAAACAGGTTATGCGGCTTTTTATAACATGCTTGAGGAGAGAAATCTTTTACCAGGTCTGCGAGAAGGCATTAACAAATTAAAACAGGACGAATCTCGTCACATTGCTTATGGACTTTTCCTGATCAATAGAATACTTGATGAAAATCCCGATTTACAGGAGACTGCAAGAGATGAGTTAACTACTCTTCTTGATGATGCAACCAATATTATTCACGAAATTTTTGAACCATACGATGAGATCCCTTTTAATCTGGATAAAGAGTGGTTTTTAAACTACGCCATCAAGCAGTTTCAAATGAGAGTAAATAAATTGGGTTTAAATGTATAACGGTGAATGATGCGACTGAAAGAGTACAATAAGAGTTATTCAGCAGGTCAGCATTAACTAAGTAAATATTTAAGACGATGATTTATCTGTGCTCTTTTATTCCCTCGATTGCGAGACAGTTATAAATGTGCCAATAATCAGAAACAAAAAAAGCCACTCACATTGCGAGCGGCTTTTAAAGCGATCCGGATCCCGACGGTTCGGGAAACTCGCGACCTCCTGCACGAAGAGGAATTAATATCTCTGAGATCCCCTAATAAAGTAATCAACAAACCATTGATTGCTTATTGCGATATCACTTTTAAAGTATCAAATGCTGTAGATAACGATTATTTCTACTCTTATCCTTTTCCTGCTTTTTAGAAGAGCAGTATAAAATTATTGTAGAAACATCAACAGACGCAACACCCACAAACAAAAAAAGCCACTCACATTGCGAGCGGCTTTTAAAGCGATCCGGACGAGATTCGAACTCGCGACCTCCTGCGTGACAGGCAGGCGTTCTAACCAGCTGAACTACCGGACCATTGTTCCATTTTTGAACAGATTTAAATATAGGGAGGGTTCGGATACGAAGTCAAGGAAGAATGAAACTTTTTTCCCGAAATATAAAAGGGCTACAGGTTTCAACTGTAGCCCTTTATCGGGATGGTGATGGGATGTATGTAAGTTCTTTTACAAAATTTCTTTCAGAGCGTTTATTAATTCACTGCCCATTGGAGTTACATTACTCTTAAACCTTCTGATGATATTTCCGTTCCGATCAACAAGGAATTTTTCAAAGTTCCACCCTATTTCACCGGTAAAATCCGGGTTATCTACCTGGGTCAGATAGTTATACAATGGATGTTGGTCATCTCCCTTAACTGAAATTTTAGAAAACATCGGAAAAGTTACTCCATAATTGATCTCACAAAACTGAGCAATCTCTTCATCAGATCCGGGTTCCTGGCCTCCAAAGTTATTTGCAGGAAAGCCCAATACATAAAACCCTTGATCGTTGTAGGTTTCATAAAGCTCCTGAAGCTCTTTGTACTGAGGAGTGTAACCACATTCAGAAGCAGTATTAACAACTAAGAGTACATTACCTTTAAACTCAGAAAGTGAAACCTCTTCACCTGAAAGGGTATTAAATTCAAAATCGAAAATAGATGTGTTTACAGAAATACTCATAAATAAGAGTGAACCAATTATTAAAGATATTGTTTTCATAGATGACTACATTTTGTTTATAGTTGAACCATTCGCAACTCAAGAATCATTCCTTGATAAATAAATATCATGAAAAACTTTCTCTTATTCGTACTGTTTTTACTTTTTATCCCTTTAAGCGGATATAGTCAGATGTTTTCCGTTGACGACTCCTCCCCTGTACGTCAGCAGCAACTTGGAACCGCTACAACGTTGAGTGTAGGCTGGGAAATAGGTGATTTTGACAACAGAAACAGTGATTTGTTAGATATTGACGACTACAGTTTTAATGACAGTATTTTAAAATTAAGACTGGAAAGTCCCGGAATTGATATTGGTCTTGGCTTGGGCGGCTCCATTACCGGTATGGACAACAACAGCTATATTAACATTCTTGCCAGGCTGCACAACAATCTTAATCTGTATATGAGTGACGAACGAAACTTTATACTTCAGGCGCCAATTCAGATTACAACAGATTTAAAACGGGTTCAGCGAAATAATGTCGACACTGAATTTCAACAAAGCTCATTCATTGTTGGATCCGGCATCAGAACTGTTGCAAGAATCTCTGAAAATTTTGACTTCTCTTTAAAAGCTACGCCTAACTATGGTTTCAGTTTCTCTCAGGGTAATTTATTTGGTGGTAGTCTGTTCCGTTTTGATGGAACATCACAGATACTGATTAAAAATGTATTTGGTAACAGTGGCTTAGCCTTGAGTTACCATTTCGACTATAGAAGATACGATATTGATGGTGATCAAAATGATTACGATTATACTTCCCATTCAATATCAATCGGAATAACTTTTTAATGAAAACGGAAACTCTTTTAATGGAATTAGAGACGCTTTGCGAAAAAGGCGGCTACACTATTCGTAAAGAGAGAGGTGCTTTTCGCGGAGACCAATGCATAATTGAAGGTGACAAATTAATTGTTATCAACAAGAATAAACCTCCTGAATCTCAGACTGCAATTTTAGCCAAAGTATTAAAAAATATGGATCCGGATGACACCTACATTAAACCGGCTGTTCGTAAAGAGCTCGAAAAAATATGGGACCGTCTTGATCGATTTAATGACAAAAATATCACAGAAGAAATTCAGGAATCATGAAGTGTACGTTTTTAGGAACCGGAACATCTATGGGTGTACCCGTTGCCGGTGGTTTTGGATCTGAGCACATTAATGGAGATCCTCGAAATGATCGTACACGCTGTTCCATGTGGGTGCAGACAGAAGAGTCTTCCGTAGTAATTGATACCGGTCCGGAATTTCGTATTCAAACTATTAGGTCTGGTGTAAAACGCATCGACCTTGTATTGATAACCCACGAACACATGGATCATATTGCCGGACTTGATGATCTCCGGGCATTTAACTATGCACAGAGTGGCCCCATTCCCCTTTATACATCAGAACAGGCAAGAAATTCAATCAGGACTCGATTTAACTACATGTTTGGTAAGAATAAATATCCGGGCTCAACATCTGTGGATATGTCTGTTATTGAAAATAAAACCAGGTTCAGAGACCTGGATATTATTCCCCTGCCCTATAACCATGGTAAAATAGACGTACAGGGCTACCGCATAAACGACTTTTCTTATATGACAGATGTTAAAGCCATTCCGGAATCAACAAAGGAGCTGGTTAAAGGAAGTAAAGTAATGGTACTGAGTGGTTTGAGATGGAACCCAAAACACCCGACACATTTAACAATCCCTGAAGCAGTTCAGTTGGCAGATGAGCTGGAAATTCCACAAACCTACCTCATACACATGAATGGATATGTGGATCACGAAGAGTCAAACAAAAAACTTCCGGATCATGTACAGCTGGCCTATGATCAAATGGAAATCAATATCTGATCAGAGAAACTCATTTAATTCAGGGTTAGACTTCAGCTCCTCTACAACTTCTTTTACACCTTGAGCTTTTTTCAGGTTTACAACCAGGATAGCTTTCTCAGTTTCCACTACAGCTACATTATCAACCCCTACGAGAGAGACCATTTTCCCGCTCTCGGTATGAACTAAATTTTGTGAAGAGTCTACGATAGTAATCTTTGCATTTCCAAAAGCGTTGCCCTCATCATCTTTATCAGACAGCTCATGCACAGCCGTCCAGCTACCTACGTCATTCCATCCAAATTCACCGGGCACAACATGAACCGTTTCTGCTTTTTCCATAATCCCGTAGTCAATTGAAATGGATGGGCAGGCTTGATAAAATTGATTAATATCCTCTTGAGTTAAATCAGAATCCTGAAGCTTTTTCGTCAGCTTAGAAATTTCGGGCAGATATTTTTTAAAGGCATTTAAAATCGTTTCTGTCTTCCAGATAAACATCCCGCTGTTCCAGAGGTAGTTACCTGACTCTAAAAACTCTTCTGCTTTTTCACGATTTGGCTTTTCAGTAAAGTTTTTAACCGAATAGACCGGGTTTCCGGCTTTTTTCAACTCACTGTTTTTTTCGTAACAGATATACCCATATCCGGTTTCAGGGCGATTTGGCTCAATTCCGATCGTTACCAGTGAGTTCTCACTTTTTGCTGTTTCAACAGCAGTATTCAGAATTTTCAGAAACGCTTTATCATTAGTTATTTGATGGTCGGCCGGCAAGACAACCATTACAGAATCCGGGTCCAGCTTATTCATTATGGCCGCAGCTGCCGCTACACAGGGAGCGGTGTTCTTCGCAACAGGCTCTCCTATGATATGGTCTTTTCGAACATTCGGAAGCTGAGCCTCAACTATGGAGACGTAGCTATCATTAGTTACAACCAGTACGTTTGCCGGTTCAATTTCACCTTTAAGCCTCTCTACAGTCTCTTGTATCATTGTATTTTCACCAAACAAGTTCAAAAACTGCTTGGGAAGTGCTTTTGTACTTTTTGGCCAAAATCTTGTGCCCGATCCCCCGGCCATAATTACTGCATAGGTCATATCTGATGAACTTGAATTTAAATAAATTGAAATTTCATCAGAAAGGTAGAAAAAAGGGAATCAAACTGAAACGTGAGAAACGCGGGTTAAAGTAAAACGGAAAACAGAACCTTCATCCGGTTTGCTTTCTATGGTTAGCTTCTCTCCATGTGCCTCGATGATGTGCTTCACTATAGATAATCCAAGGCCGGTACCACCCTTCTCTCTGGACCGGGATTTATCTACTCTGTAAAAACGCTCAGTTACCCGTTCAATGTCTTTTTCATCAATTCCAATACCGTAATCTTTAACGTAGACCTCTACCTTATCCTCTCCAAGTCTGTTTAAACCTACTTCCACCTTTCCATTCACCCTATTATACTTAATAGCGTTTTCAATCAGATTAATCAGCACTTGTTTTATCTGATTCCGATCAGCCCTGATTTGAATGTTTTTATCAAAATCGTGAACAATCAGTTCAATATTCTCATTATCTGCTTTGTACTGTAGGTTCTCAACTACATCGAGAACAACATCACGCAGAAACATCTCCTGTATGTTCGACTTGAGCTCTCCCGTTTCGAGCCGTGAAATTTCCATCAGATCTTTTGTCAGATAGGTGAGCCGGTTCACATTATTCATGGCTTTTTGCAGAAAAACTTCGTTCACCTCTTCGTCATGAATTGCACCATTTAGAAGTGTTTCTATAAATCCCTGGATTGCAAAAATGGGCGTTTTTAACTCATGCGAAATATCACCGATAAACTCCTTCCGGTAGTTTTCAATTTTATTAAGACGAACCAGCTCTTTCTCAACCATTTTGCTGGCGCGAATGGTTTGTTTGATCAATTCGTCCAGTTCGTCATTATTCTCAATATCGATATCATCATACTCCTCAAATTGTTTGTGAGAAATATTCTTTATGATTCTGGTAAGCTTATTAACCCTTGAGTTATGCAGGTAGGCAGATACTGAGTAGATGATAACGAACACCACGCCAAAAAGGAGTACAAACAGCAGCAGCGTTTCAAAAGAACTCAGCCCTGTAATGTACCACATCATAAGTGAAATTGTCGGGGCTATAACCAACGACGAAATTCCCGCTGTACGCAGAGATATGGCAGAAAATAGATTCTTTCTCAACTGTGCAGACCTTTATTCTTTAAAACGGTAACCGACACCTTTTACAGTTTCAATATAGTGATCGCCAAGCTTTTCCCTAATTTTACGAACATGGACATCCACTGTACGATCAACAACATAAATATTATCTCCCCACACCTTGTTCAAGAGTGTCTGCCGGTCGCGAACTTTCCCTTTTCGGCTGGCAAGATAGTAGAGAAGTTCAAACTCTTTTCGTGGCAGTTGAAATTCCTCTTTTCCCCGCGTAACAATGTAGCGATCTTTGTCAATTTCAAGATCGTGAACTTCCAGCCTGTTCACCTCCTCTTGCGTATCATCGTATCTGCGAAGTACAGCTTTTATACGAGAAAGAAGCTTTGTTGTACTGATCGGTTTCGTAACAAAATCATCAGCTCCTGTATTCAGTCCTTCAACTTCCGTTTTTTCATCACTGCGCGCAGTAAGAAAAATAACCGGAATTGATTTCAGATCAGGGTTCGACCTCATTTTTTCGCATACCTGAATGCCGTCCATTTTTGGCATCATAATATCCAAAAGCACAAGATTGGGGCTGTGTTCTTTTGCCATTTCCAATCCCTGAACACCATTTTCGGCCTTCAGTACATTGTATCCCTCTTTCTTCAGATTATACTCAATCAGATCGAGCAAATCCTGTTCATCATCAACGACAAGAATGGTTTGTTTTGACAAATCAAATAGGCTTTAATTTCGATTCAACCTTCACATAACGGAGTGAAGTTTAATTCAAAGTAACCATTCTGTGTTAAGTTAATATTACCTGTTCATAGAGCTAAGGGCACTCTTCACGATATCAGAAACAGAAAACTTAGGGTTGGTTGCTGTAATTTTTTGAACCGACTGCTCGGCATCCCTCTTTTTAAAACCCAGCGCTTCAAGAGCAGAAACAGCCTCTTCGTGTTTACTGCGCTGCTCTGTGGATCCTGTGGCTACAGACGGCTGTGTTTCATCAAACAGTTTATCTTTCAGCTCAAGACACATTCGCTCAGCCGTTTTTTTACCAATCCCTGAAATATTGGAGAGTGCCGCTGTATTTTGCGTTACAATCGCCTCCATCAGATTTGCCGCCGGCATACCCGACAGAATAGTAAGCCCCAGTTTTGGCCCAATACCTTTCACGGTAATCAGCCGCTCAAACAGATTCTTCTCTTTCGATGTGGCAAACCCGAAAAGTCGCTGGTCGTTATCGGTGATATGGTGATAGATCAAAATCCGGATCTCTTTTCCGCTTTCGGGCAGAGTCTGCAGGGTTTGATTGGAAATCTCCACCCGGTACCCAACTCCCTGAACATCAATAATACACTCCTCTTCCGATTTACTGTGAAGAATTCCGTTCAGAAAGGCAATCATATAATTTTATCTGTTTTGTTCTGTTTCAGTGCTTTTTTACCCGATCGGGGTTGGCGTCAACAAACGCAGCCCAGCTGTTTTTGCTATTGTTCTGATGCATTTTCTTCTTCAGCTGACCGGATGGCAAATGACCTGTTTTTGTGTGATGGCACCAGGCTACAGCCAGGGCATCTGTAGCATCGTCTTTCAACTTTTTATCGGGAAGAGTCATTACCCGCTCCAACATAAAAGCAACCTGCTCTTTACTGGCGTTTCCGTTTCCGGTAATCGCTTTTTTTACCGCTTTTGGATAGTACTCCGTAACCGGAATTTTTTGATTGGTAATAGCCAGGATAGCCGCCGCCTGAGCACGGCCCAGCTTCAGCATCGCCAGCGGATCCACGCCGTAAACCGGGGTTTCTATGGCACATTGAGTAGGCTTATGCTCCTTAATCAGTTTGGTAATCTCTTCAAAAATAAACTGCAGGCGATCGTTGTGATCATCCATTTTGGCCATCCGGATCACATCGCAAACCTCTGCCCGGTATTTTCCATTCTCCTCTTCCAGAATTGCAAATCCCGTGGTTCGTGAACCGGGGTCGATACCGAGGATTTTTATTCGCTTACTCTTTTCCATTAAGCAGTCATGGTATTTTTATAGTTAACGAGATTTCGACATAAATCTATGTGGATTTGGGAATATGAAAAGTCCCCTCATTTCCAAGGAGGGGATTTAGGGGTGGTTAATTTGGGCAATTAGATTAATTTCTCCATAATAAATCCGCATCTAAAGCTAATAACCACCCCCGGCCCCTCCTTACGAAGGAGGGGAAATATCTGACTATTGATATAATACTTAGAATGAAAGATTCACGGTAAATACCATTAACTTAAAAATTGAAAAGACATGGTATTTTTAAATATGCAACTACTTCTCCTTAAACCATAACCGGCTCAGGAACATCACAAACAGAACCTACTGTTAATAAAAATACCATGTCTCACTATAGAGTTTACTCTTCGTCTGCGTAGAGTTTTACAAGGCCGTCAATCATCTCTTCCGAAATACCGCTGGTAACAAAACCGCCATCGTGGTAGAGATTCTGCATGGTTACTTTTCGGGTCAGATCCGAGAAGAGAGTCACGCAGTAGTCTGCACATTCATCAGCGGTGGGGTTGCCCAGAGGGGCTATTTTATCAGCAAATGTATACATGCTGTCAAACCCTTTAATTCCGGTTCCGGCCGACGTTTTAGTTGGCGCCTGAGATACCGTATTCACGCGAATTCCGCGATCGGCCAGGCGACTGCCATAATTACGCGCGATGCTTTCGAGCAGTGCTTTAGCATCGTTCATATCAGAATACTTGGAGAAAATTCTTTGAGCTCCAATGTAGGAGAGTGCTACAACGCTTGCACCATCATTTATAACGCCTGTTTTTTCTGCATAATTAAGAACTTTGTGAAGCGAGATTGCTGAAATATCCAATGTTTGATTTAGCCACTGATAGTTCAAGTCTCTATACTCTTTCTTCTTTCGAACATTTGGAGACATCCCAATCGCATGCAGAATAAAATCCACTCCGCCCAGCTCCTCTTTCGTCTCCATCATTAACTTCTCAACATCCTCCTCGCTGCTTACATCGCACGGAATAATTTTCGCGTTGGTCTCTTCGCTCAATGCATCCAACGTTCCCAAGCGGAGAGCAATAGGGGCATTACTCAGTACAAAATCAGCCCCTTCTCTTTTACAAGCCAGGGCAATTCTCCAGGCAATACTCCTCTCATCCAGTGCGCCAAAAATGATCCCCTTTTTACCTTTTAATAATCCATATCCTTTTTCCTGAGACATATCTGTTCTACTAATTTATAGGTTGATTGCTGATATTTTGATGAAAATAACTACTTCGCTTCTCACATCGAAATATAAAAAGAGATGCAGCCTTGAAACCTCACTTTTTGTGGATTTCTATATTTAAGGAAGAAGACAAAGTAAACTGCCCGCATCCTTTACATCATTGGAACTGCGGGCATGCTAAGAAGAGATGATGTAAGTTAGTTTTCCCTTACCGGTATAGATCCGGTTTGATCTGAAATAATGACTTCTACCCTGCGATTTTGCTGGCGTCCCGATTCTGTTTGATTGGTAGCTACCGGATAGCGCACTCCGTAACCGATCGTCTCAATTCTGCTTGATGAAATTCCTCTATCAATTAATGCACGCCGTACAGAATTAGCCCTTCTCAGCGAAAGGTTTTGATTATACTCTTCCGAGCCGACACTATCCGTGAATCCTTCTATCATTACATTTCGTTCGGGATATTCATCCAGAAAGCGGGCAAGTTCGGCAACAGCACGCTGCCCACCGGGCTGGAGTTCTGCGCGATCAAAATCAAACAGTACATCACCCAGTGTTAGTACCAAACCTCGTTCAGTTTGCTGTGCTTCCAATTCATTAACCCTTTGTGCAAGTTCCTCAGCCCGAGTTCTGGCTTTTTCCGCTTCTTCTCTTTCATGGCGCGCTTCCTCAAGAGCCTGCTCAGCTCGTTGCTCTGCCTGCATGGCCTGGTTTCTTCTGATATCTATAAGTACTCGCTGCCGCTCAGGTTCAGCCCGTTCAATTTCTACTTGTGCCTGGTTCAGGCTGGCTGTTTCTCTGGCAATCTTTGTTTTCTGTTTAGCCAGATATGCATGGTGTTCAATTAATGTTCGATCGGCCTTAGCTTCCCATAGCATGCGGCTGCGCTCCAGTTCCTCTTCTGCCTCAACAAGTGCAACCGGTGCGTATACCAAAATAGAGGAGTCTTGAGAAGCGGTTGAAAATTCATTTTCGGCCTCTTCAAGCATCGGGTTCATGGCAAGCGGGCCGCCACAGGCTGTAAACAGTATTAAAAGTCCGGGAATGGTTAATAGTCGTGTCATTCTCTTCATATTATTTCACTATTTATTTTCACCATTTCGATTACTTATCTCTTCTTTAAGCAGCCGGATGCTCTCCCTGAGCTCTCGTACAGCGAGCTGCGCTTTACCTGAAAGCGTTTTAATCTGGGCAAGCTCAGCATCTACTTTGGCCTGCTCTGCAAGTCGCGCCGCTTCCTCATAATCTTAATTGTTGTATGCGGCGCGAGCTTGTTCCAGTTTCTGCCTGGCCTGACGAATTTCAAGCGGTGCATAATCCCCCGCCCCAATCTGATCAGCTTGACGAATCACAGTTTCCGTTTCCGTTAGCTGTTGTGTTGGCGGGTTCGTTGTTGCGCATGCCCCGGTGAAAAGAAGCAATAGGGGTAGAGCCGTTTTTAAAACTTTCATAAAACCTGTTTCTATAATGTGTCGAGCAGTTTAAATACTGATGAATTGTAAGTAACTAAGTACAAAATGTTCCCTGTTCTGAAATAACTGCTTCGCTCCTCACATCGAAATCAAAAGTATAGCTTGGATAGACAAGCATTGCATATGATCCGAGATTTATCATATTTATTGCTTATGAAATCAAATCGGCTCATACCCACTTTATCCATCATTTCAGGTATTCTGCTTGCGTTGGGTGGATTATATCTGATTGGATTATACGTCTACACGGCCGTTCAGTCCTTAGGTCAACCTGACCAGTCACTCCAGTTTTGGTACCTGCCACTTGTTTTCTTTGGCATTCTGCTAAATGCCGCGGGTGCTTACTTTATCGGTATCGGATTGAAAGCCTTTCAGAATACGGCCCTGCATAAACTATCACGAAACTCTCTGGCTGTACTCATTTTCGTAGTTATTCTGACTTTCACATTTTTTTTGATTGGTGAATACAGAGCTGATTTAACCAGAGAAAACCTCAAAGAACAACAGAAGTTAATATCTGATATTTATAAAATTGAAAATGTCCATTTTGAAGACCTTACCGTACGTGGTTTTAATCTGCATATAGATACATCAGGAAGTATTCCCGGTGAGTATCAGATAGAAATAAATTTTTCTGATTTTCGGGATAAATTCTTTCAGTTTAAAGATACCGTTATGCTTAAATCCGGTGAGACAGAAATGGATACCAACTTTTTATTTGATGACATTTTTCAAATTTGCAGTAATAGTAGCCAACCTATCCAATCCTATTTTTGTGTAAACAATGCAGGAACATCAAAGACAGAGTTGACAATTTCTATCCGTCTCATACCTTCTAATATAGAAGGTGTAGAAATGCCTGCTGCCAGTGTGGAAAGTTCGTGGACAACCTCACTTTACCTGGACACATTTACACGCAACGGCACTGTAGAAGTAGAGAGCGTGGATCGGAATTCACCTCCTTTTTAACGTTTAAGAAAGGTAGATAACCATTTGATTGGCGGTTCATCAAGAGACGTGCCCAACCAGCTGAGAAAGAGTAATTTTTATAACATTGTATGTTGATAATTCAAATGAATGTCCGTATCATTTGAGACTATGCATCATTTGATGTTTTTATTGATATACTAATTAAACGTGCCTGTGTAATGTTTGAAGATTTGTCTTCTAAAATAGAATCAGCCGTACAGTCCCTGAAGGGGCAGTCGAAGATCACCGATGTAAATATCGCTGAGACCGTACGCGAGATTCGTCGTGCCCTGCTTGATGCAGATGTAAACCTGGAAGTTGCCCGGAAATTTACAGAAGATGTAAAAGAACGGGTTATGGGATCTGATGTATTAACATCTGTAAATCCCGGCCAGCAGTTCACCAAGATTGTTTATGATGAGATGGTGAAGATGCTCGGCGAAGAGCGTTCTGACCTGGCTGTTGCCAACACCCCACCCACCGTAATTTTGATCGCAGGCCTGCAAGGGTCAGGAAAAACAACTTTTGTAGGAAAACTAGCCCGTTACCTCAAAAAAGAGAATAACCGAAATCCTATTTTAGCCGCGGCCGACGTTTACCGTCCCGCAGCGATTGACCAGCTCAAAACCTTGGCATCAGAGATTGATGTACCGGTTTACTCCATCAATCAGAAAGATCCGGTCCGCGTAGCAAAAGAGGCCGTGTCGATGGCAAAGAGTCTGGCATTGGACACCGTAATTATTGATACTGCCGGCCGTCTTCACGTGGATGAGAAGATGATGGAAGAGGTTGCCGAAATCAAAAAAGCGGTCAATCCCGATGAAATTCTGTTTGTTGTTGACGCCATGACCGGCCAGGATGCCGTAAACACTGCCAAGGCGTTTAATGACACAATCAATTTTGATGGTGTTGTATTAACAAAGATGGATGGAGATACCCGAGGGGGTGCTGCACTATCTATCCGGTCTGTTGTTGAGAAACCTATCAAGTTTATGAGTACCGGCGAAAAACTGGATGCTCTCTCCCCTTTCTACCCCGACCGCCTTGCACAGCGAATACTGGGTATGGGTGATGTAGTTTCACTGGTTGAAAAAGCTCAGAAGGAGTATGACGAAGAGCAGGCCCAGAAACTGCAGAAAAAAATCACTTCTGATAAGTTTGATCTGGTTGATTTTTATGATCAGATCCAGAAGATCAAAAAAATGGGAAATCTGACCGACCTGGTTGGAATGATTCCCGGTGCAGATAAAGCAATGAAGGATCAGGAACTGGATGAAGATTCGTTCAAACCGATCGAAGCCATTATTAATTCCATGACACCGGAAGAGCGTCATGATCCTTCACTATTAAATGGAGCCCGTCGTCGCAGAATTGCAAAAGGATCCGGCACATCTGTTCGTGAAATCAATGAGTTGATGAAGCAGTTTGAACAGATGAAGAAGATGATGAAGACGATGAGTAAAATGAATAAAGTTGGCCGCGCTATGGAAGGGTTGAAAAATCTCCCTTTTGGACGACGGTAACATCAACAAGAATATATACTAAACAAAACCTTAAAGGAGTACATCATTGATTAAAATACGCTTACAACGAAAAGGAAGAAAGAAACGACCTTTTTACCACATCGTGGTAGCTGATAGCCGTTCTCCACGCGATGGCCGAATTATTGAAAAGCTTGGCCGTTTCGACAACGTGAGTGAAAGTAAAGAGCTCACTTATGATGAAGAACGTGTCATGCATTGGTTAAAAATCGGTGCACAGCCGAGTGATACCGTCCGCAGCATTTTTAAAAAAGAGGGAATCCTCTACAAAATGCACCTTATGCGATGGGGTAAAAGTGACGAAGAAATTGAAGCTGCTCTCGAAGAGTGGAGACAAGCTCGTGAAGAGAAAAGCAAAGAAGACGATGTTAGTCGGAAAGCTAAGCAGCAAGAAATTCTAAAAGCTGAAGAGAAAGAGTACAAAAAACAGCTTGAAGAGAAAGCTGCCGCTGCTGCAAAAGAGCTAGAAAGAAAGAAAGCTCAGGAAGAAGCTGCAAAAGCTGAGGCCGAAGCCGAAGAAAAAGAAGCTGCTGAGGAAGAAAAAGCTGAAGCTGCAGAAGATACTACTGAGAAAGAAGAAGAGAAGGAAGCTGCTGCTGAAGAACCTAAAGCTGAAGAGAAGGAAAAAGCTAAAGCAGAGGAAAAAGAAGAAGCCAAAGCTGAAGAAACAGAAGAGGTACCGGCTGAAGAAGAGGCCAAAGCTGACGACTCTGAAGAAGAAAAGGCTGAAGCTAAAGAAGACGCTGCTGAGGAAGAATCCAAAGAAGAGCCTGCAAAAGCTGAAGAGAAAAAAGAAGCTGCTCCTAAAAAAGAGGAGAAAAAAGCTGAAGAAAAAGCTCCTTCGCAGGTTTCAACAGATATGAATGCTACCGAAGCAATTGACCATATTAAAAATACTCCGCTTGACGATCTGAAAGGATTTGTTCCTGAAGACGAAGACCGTGTTACCGTTCAGCGCGCATGGGACAGCAAGCAGGAAGAGTAATTAACTAAACCGGTTATGAGTAATTTAGTAAATAACCGGTTTATCGAAATTGGCCGTTTTGGCAGGCCCAGAGGATTGGATGGCAATATCCGTTTTCAGCCAAATAAAAATTTTGTTGATGGACTTTTTGATCAGATCAATCTCTACTACATGAGAAATGAACGGTCTGATCTAATCCCCGCAAGAATAGAATCTTATCGGGTTGAAGAGAAAAGAAATCAGCATACGTTCTTTGTAAAATTTGATTTAATCGCTAACCGCGATGATGCTGAAAAGGCTATGAATAAAGCTCTATTTGTAGTTAATGAAGAGCTTAATAGCCTTAAGGATGAACAGGAAACTGAATCAATAGATTTAATCGGCTACCATGTTTATTCTGATGACCAGGAAGTTGGAGAAGTTTTGGATGTTTTTGAAAATCCGGCCCATCCAATTCTTGAAATAAAGTATCAAACCGGTTCGCTCCTTATTCCAATGGTGGATGAATATATTGATCGTGTTGATCACGAACATGGTTCAGTTTACTGCAAAAACCTCAATCAATTAACAGAAGAGGGTTAATGCTTAGAATTGACATCATATCCGGTGTACCTGAACTGCTTCGAAGTCCGCTCGACCATAGTATCGTCGGACGAGCCAGAAAAAATAATCTGGTACAGATTCATACACACGATCTGCGAGAATATTCTGAGGATAAGCATCAAAAAATTGATGATACCCCATATGGAGGAGGAGCAGGAATGGTGATGACAGCACAACCTATTTTTTCCTGTATTCGTACACTGCAAAGTGAAAGATCATATGATGATGTACTCTTTACTGCTGCGGACGGAAAAAAGTTTGAACAGAAAGATGCAAATAAGCTGTCGCTGAAAAAAAACATCATCATTCTATGCGGCCACTATAAAGGAGTGGATCAGCGCGTGAGGGATGAATTGATTACCGGTGAATTTTCTATTGGTGATTTTGTACTTTCAGGCGGTGAACTTCCCGCCCTGGTAATTACCGATGCTATTGTGCGTCTGTTACCCGGTGTGCTTGGTGATGCCGAGAGTGCTCTCACAGACTCTTTTCAGGACGATCTTCTTGAGTCTCCGGTCTATACAAGGCCGGCTGAATTTGAAGGGCTGAAAGTTCCGGATGTATTGCGATCCGGAGATCACAACAAGATAGCTGAATGGCGTTCCGAAATGGCGATTAAACGAACAAAACAGAGACGACCCGATTTATACGAAAATTTTAAAAAGAAAAACTAAAAGCCCAGTAACGAGGACAATATCATGGATAAACTGAAACTTGTAGAACAGACCGTTGTACGCGACGATCTTCCGGAATTTACAGCCGGAGATACCGTAAACGTTCACTATCGTGTTCGTGAAGGGGATAAAGAGCGAATTCAGCAGTACCAGGGCGTTGTAATTAACGAACGCGGAAGTGGTGCCAATAAAACGTTTACCGTACGTAAAATGTCGGGAAGCGTGGGCGTAGAAAGAATTTTCCCTCTTTACTCGCCTTTTATTGCAAAAATAGAAATAAAGAAAAAAGGGCGAGTACGTCGTTCCAAGCTTTTTTACCTTCGAGACAGAAGAGGTAAAGCGGCAAGAATCCGTGAAAAAGATTCTACCAACACTACTAATAAAAAGAAGTAGTAACTATTTTATTAAGGCGATGCATAAATGCATCGCCTTTTTTATGACATACAGTTCGTCATATTCAATCAGTCCTTCCTGATGCGTTCAGAGAGACTATGCGCTAACTATAAAATAATTTGGCTATTATGAATATTATAATTTTTGGCCCTCCGGGAGCGGGTAAAGGTACACAGGCAAAAAAGTTACAGCAGAAGTATAACCTTCCTCATCTATCCACCGGAAACATTTTCAGAGAAAACATCAAAAATGAAACCCCATTAGGGAAAAAGGTGAAATCCATCCTCGATTCCGGTGATCTGGTTCCGGATGAAACAGTGGTTGATCTTGTTAAAGATGAGCTTAGCAAAGCTAAATATGACAACGGTGTTATTTTAGACGGTTTTCCCAGAACGGTTGCTCAGGCTAAAGCCCTGGATTCATTTTTAGAAGAAAACGATAAGAAAATTGATGCTTTTTTAACTCTTTCAGTTCCTGAAGAAGAGTTGGTAAACAGAATTCTGAGTCGTGGCGAAGGTCGATCTGATGATAATCCTGAAAAAGTAAAAAACAGACTGAGCGTTTATCATAATGAAACGGCTCCTGTACTAAACCACTATAAAGAAAAAGATGCCGTTAAAGAGATAGATGGAGTAGGTTCCATCGATGAGATTTTTGATCGAATCCAAAAATCTCTTTTTTAAAAATTCTTTTCTACTTATAACTCTATCTAAGGCTCCTTAATAACGGGAGCCTTTTTTATTTGCGGTCTCTTTTTAATGTCTCAAGAATTGCCGGGGTAACATCAAGAATAGATGTGGCATTTATAAACGGTTCTATATCTCCTTTCACAAAAAGAGGAACCGGATTGCGGGTATGCGTTTTGATGGAGAGATCTTCAATATTGCCATGATCGCTTGATATCACCAAAGTATCTCCATCTTTTAAATTCTTCATAACTTGAATGAGAAAACGATCTAAAATTTCTAAAATTTTTCCTGCCCTCTCCGGATCCTTTTCGTGACCAGCTTTATCTGTCAGATAATATTCATAGAGAACTAAATCATAACTTTCCAGAGCCCTTATTACTCTGTCACCTCCCATTTCAGGTGTAATTTCAGGAACCTCCAGGTGTAACATCTCCCGCCATGCGTTTTGAATAATTTCAGCAGTAAGAGCATTCTCATCTACTACATCCTCCAGACGATTAAGTCTCACTCCTGCTGACTTAGCCATCAATGTAGTACAGGTCCATCGCTTTATTTTTTCTGATTTTTTAAAAAAAATATCCGGATAGGCATTCAGAAAATGTGGAGTAAAACCTATTTCAATAGCTTGATGAAATAAACTTCTCTGTTTGAGCAAAAACTTGGTTTTTGAATAGGGATACGGTCCAAAATGTTTACCTGCTATTTTTGAGGCATTAACTCCTGAGAAAAGTGATGCCTGACCCGTACCGCTCTGAGGCAGCCCTTCTACGTCCAGATTTGCATCCAAAGGAAGGTAAAGCTTACTATTTTTTAAGACAGGAGCAATACCGCTGTGTAATCCATCCCCTTCGGTAAAATGGGAGAATGATTTTAAACCTCGATCGGCTAATGGATTATGATCAGACTTACTACCAACTCCAACACCATCTATAAATAAAAAAAATACAGACATCTATTTTTCAACAATTATGGTAACGGGACCGTCATTTATCATTTCTACATCCATCATGGCTCCAAATTCACCTTCCTCAATATTTAGATCCGTTATCTGTTTAAAACGCTCTACCATATAGTCATAGAGAGGTTCTGCAATATCCGGTTTAGCTGCTTCAATAAAACTGGGACGGGTACCTTTTTTAGTATCTCCATAAAGCGTGAACTGAGATACAACTAATATCCCCCCCTCTACATCCTGTACCGATCGATTCATTTTTCCCTCATTATCTTCAAAGATTCTGAGTTTAGAAATCTTCCTGCAACACCATTCAATCTCCTTTTTACTGTCCGATTCATGGATACCTACCAAAAGTAATAGTCCGTGATTAATCTTACCGGTAATACTATTATTTACTGTGACAGACGCTCTTTTTACGCGCTGAACTACAATTTTCATATGTTGATAAAAGTGTTAATAAGTCGATTTAATAATGTTAACAATAGAGAAGTCTGGAATTTGGCCAAATCTTTCCACATCAATCCACAAAATTTCCAATTTATACACATACCAAAAGAATAACTTTAGCTGTGGATAGATTGTGATGTAAAGATAGGTGTGAAACGTATAAAATGTTAATTACTTTATGAAAGGGTAACTAAGTATTTGATTTTACTGTCCAAATTATTCACAAAGTTATACACAAACTGTCACAAATATTTTAATCATCATTGATAAATAAGTTTTAAACATATCCACACTGCCTACTACTAAAAGACAAAATTAAAATCTCATCTTACTAGTATTTACCTATGGATAACAAACAGAATAATCCAAAATCAGTTCTCTCTTTCTTTCTATATTTAGACAGATCTGAATATCAGATCATCTATTTATTAAATGCTAAAAATTCTCTTTTACAGTGAGTAAAAAATCATTCAGCTACAAAGACTCCGGTGTAGATATTAAAGCAGGCGAAGAGCTTGTCGATTCAATTAAAGACGTTGTTAAGGAAACTCACAACCAAAACGTTTTAACCAATATTGGTGGTTTTGGGGCTCTTTTTAATGCTGATTTTTCAAAATATAAAGAACCTGTACTCGTAAGCAGTGTAGACGGAGTTGGAACCAAATTGATTGTTGCCTTTAAAGCCGGTAAGTATGATACAGTTGGCCAGGATCTGGTCAACCACTGCGTAAATGACATTGCTGTATGCGGAGCAACTCCATTATTCTTTCTTGATTACTTTTCTACCGGTAAACTGGAACAGGACGTTGGATATAATGTAATTAAAGGATTTTCTATAGCCTGTAAAGAGAATGGTGTTGCCCTAATTGGAGGTGAAACAGCAGAGATGCCGGATATCTATCAGAAAGGTGAATTTGATCTGGCCGGTACAATTGTTGGTGTGGTTGATAGAAGTGAACTGATCGATGGATCAAAAATTAAGAAAGGTGACAAGCTGATTGGTTTTAAGAGTAACGGTCTTCATACTAACGGATACTCACTGGCGAGAAAAGTACTGTTCAGCGAATATAAAATTGATGATATACCCGGCAAACTGAATTGTTCAGTAGCAGAAGAGCTGCTTAAGGTTCATAAATCGTACCTTGCACTGATTACCGATTTAAAAGCTATTAAAGGGGTAAACGGTTTTTCTCACATTACGGGAGGCGGAATCATTGGGAATACAAAACGTGTTGTTCCGGATGGATTATCCCTTGATGTGAATTGGGATAGCTGGGACAGACCTGCTATTTTTGATCTGATTCAGGAAACCGGCAATGTTGATGAAGAGGATATGCGACAAACTTTCAACTTGGGTATTGGGTTGATTGCAGTTGTCAATCCAGATTCGCTTGAAGAAGTAAAGAGAGTATCCGAAAAGCTTGGAGAAAAGATATTTGAGATTGGTACAGTAAAATAGCCAATCTGTCTAAACCATAACGAGAATTAATTTTTTTAAATATGCCTACTGTAAAACTACTTGAACTGGCTCACGGTCGCAGCGGAGACAAAGGAAATGGAAGTAATGTTGGTATCATTGCGCGTCATCCCGACGTTTATGAGTTTCTGAAAAAAGAGCTTACTGCAAAAAAAGTAAAAGAGTATATGAAGCACATCTGTAAGGGTGAGGTAGAGCGTTACGAAATGGACAATATAGGAGCTCTTAATTTTATTCTGAATGAGAGCCTTGGCGGTGGGGGAACGGTCTCCTTAAAGCTTGATGCCCAAGGTAAAACTCACGCCTCTACCCTTTTGCGAATGAATATAGATGCTCCGGAAGAGTTGATTGAAAAAGCCCGGGCTACAAGTTAGTAAGGGAAGATAAATTGAGTGGATATTAATCCATACCGGTATTAAAACGGTCTCTCAGTTCTTGAACATAGATTCCTATATTATTACGAATTTCGAACAGGCGGTTATGAAATTCGTAATAGGATTCGCTGTCCAGAAGTTTACCTTTCTTTAACTTTTGAAGATTTGTAAGAGCTTCGTTTGCACTGTAGAGTGCTTTTTTGGTGTAGGCAATATTACCTCCCAATACATCCAGATCGAAACCGAATGAGTAACCTCCAGCTAATTTTGCCGAAATGATAAGTGTATTACTCACAAAGTCATGGACGGGTTTATACTGATGATGCGGATTGATAGACTCTCCCCACTTAAGCACATCCACGGCAAAATTTCTGGACTCTTTGTAAACGGATAGATTTTCGATGGATCCGAATTCATCCATAGAATAATCTTCACTCAGCTCCTTCCAGCTCTCTCCGCTTTCATAATCATCTTCTTCATCCTGGTCGAATGGAAAATCATTATCAAGAAAGAAGAAGTCATCATCATCCCACTCATCATCTTCATCTTCCCAGTCATCCTCATCTTCAGGAAAGTAGGCATCATCTAAAAGAAGCTCCTCTTCGATAAACGTTTCCACGGCATCCAGCTCATCAATACTCTCCTGGAGAAGAATAAGCCAGCGCGGAGTGTTTCCGTTGGGATCAGATGTGATGAATCGTCGAAGTTGTTCGCTTCTTTTCTCGATCTCGTTTAGGTGAGACTCCCATTGAAACTCATTCCAGATGGGGCCGTCGTCAAAATCGTGAAAGCTCATGCGCAGTGATGTGCTAAAGAATTATCGGTTATTGTATTTAATCAAAAAACAGAACCAAATACAAGTGTAAAAATACGACTTTTTGTATTAAAAGTAACTAGGAGAACGCTTCGGTATTAAGTTTCTTATTCACTCCTTTAACTTTAAATAAACTAATTATTATCAGTTACTTATAATTTTTCGAGAACCTTAATCATTACTTTCGTCATTTTTGGTTCAGCCATACCTGCGGCTTCAAGAATGTCTTCCATTACTACAGGCTGAAGTGAATCAGGAAAACACTCGTCAGTAATTACAGAAATACCAAGAACTTCCATGCCCATATGTACGGCTGCTATAACTTCCGGTACGGTGCTCATGCCAATTACATCGGCTCCGATAAGTTTTAAGAAACGATACTCAGATTTTGTTTCGAGCATGGGTCCGCTCATAGAAGCGTAAACACCCTGATGCATAAATATATTTTCTTCGAGGGCTGCGGTTTGAGCAATATCTGTCAAACGCTCTGTGTAAGGTTCACTCATGTCGGGAAAACGCGGTCCTAGTTCGTCGTCATTTGGACCGATAAGAGGGTTATCTCCCAGCAGGTTAATGTGATCTTTAATCAGCATAATATCTCCACGCTTGTAGTTGGAGTTTAATCCACCGCTGGCATTACTTACAAAAAGTGTATTAGCACCATTCTTTTTTAGAACACGGATAGGAAATACAATCTGCTGCATTGTATATCCTTCGTAAAAGTGAAATCTACCCTGCATGGCAACGATCTCTTTACCACCCAGTGTACCAAATAGAAGCTTTCCGGCGTGACTTTCAACAGTTGAGACAGGAAAATGAGGAATTTCGTTGTATGGAATCTCTGCTTCTATATCCATTTCATCGGCGAGCTGGCCCAGGCCTGTTCCTAATATCAGCATATATTCCGGCCGCAAATCCGTTTTGGATTGAATGTGTTCCAAGGCTTCTTTTCGATTTTTTCGAAATGTTTCTACTGATTCCATACTTACTTAATGAATTTGGATAAATTTTTCTGTACCGGAAGATAAGAATATTGCTCCGCATCAACAGTGATTAATACTGAAATGAAAGCAGAGTTTTACAAAAAAGAGGTTTTTAATCCAGCTCGTCCAGAATGTCATCGAGAGACTGTGGTACTTTTGAATTTGATGAATCGTCTTCTTCCGATTCATCAAATTCAAATTTTTTCTTTTCAGAAGCAGATTTTCTCCTACTATCTGTCTCTTCCAGCTCCGGTTCTTTAGGAAGACGAAACAGAGCTGCTTCATCTTTACTGAACTGACTGAGTGAATCTGAAGCAATATCTAAATAGGATTTTATACCACTGATAATCTCTTCGCGTCTGTCGAGCAGCCGAAGAATGCTTTGTCGAATTTGCTGCCTCTGCTGATGTGCTTCACGTACGATCGAATCGGCTTCCATCTCTGCTTTTTCGATAATATTGCGAGACTCTTTCTTGGCACCTGTTAATTTTTGTTCGGCACTGTCCTTAGCCGTCTGAAGCGTTTCGTGGAGAGCTTCTTCTACGCGCTCGTAGTGTTTCAGCTTGTCGTCCATTTTATCAATCTGGTTTTCAAGCTCTCGCATTTTTCCAACCATGTGTTCCCATTCGCTGGCAATCAGATTCAGATAAGCATGAACTTCGGCGGTATCATAACCGCGAAGAGATTTTTCGAACTGCTGTTGCTTAATTTCCAGGGCGGTGAGCTTCATCGGTTGTGATCCCATAATTTGAGTTGAATGTACAGGTTTATAATTAACAGACTAAGAGCATTTAGAACAGGTATGCTTAACGAAAATAACGATTACTGATTTAACATGTTTTTCAGTTTACCGCTATTTGTCCGGTTTTCTTCCTCTTTTTTCTTTTCATCATCTATTTCTATCTCTATGGCACTTTTACGTTCCGATTTTTTTTCTTCTTTTTTATCGGTTTTTGATGGAAGAGGTTCATCACCGGAAACAATTGCCTCCAGGTTTTGAAGCCGTCTGTCTGTATTTTCTTTAAACTCTCTGAGTGCAGCTAAAAATTCCTTGTTATCTGCCACACTCCCGCTGGATTTACGTTTTATAGCAGTTTTAATAATACTGCCTATCGTTGCTATAAATACAATAGCAATCACACTTCCAAAAATGATACCTAAAATTGCCACTTCTTCACCATACATACCTAATCACCTTTTTCTTTAGCTAAATTAGAAACTTTCTGTTCGTTCTCTTTTTTGATCTCCTCATCTTCATCAATTTTGATACGATCCAGCGGATCTGAAGATTTAGATCTAAAACCTTCAGGTTCACTGGCGGCAATGGCCTCAAGGTTTTCTATTCGTTTTTTTAGCTGATGAACCAATGTTCGAACTTCATCCAGATCGTCAGAAGTTTTTGATGATTTATCCTGCCACTTCAGTTTATTCTTTTGATAATCGATAATGTAACCGCCAATTATCACAGCAAGTACAATAAGAACCCAGCTAAAAGCACCCATCTTTATAAAAATTTTTATTTAAAATAATAAATCCCTGACACAGAGTATCATTATAACGGAATGATTTTTTAATAGTTGCGTTCTCCGAAGATAGCCGTGCCAATCCGCACCATGGTAGAACCCTCCTGTATAGCAACTTCAAGATCATTGGTCATTCCCATAGAGAGATGTTTCAAATCAACAGAGCCTTCGCTCAGGTGCTGATGTTCATCACGAAGTTTCTTCAGCAGTTTGAACTCAGGCCGAACGGTTTCAGGATCATCAGCGAAGGTCGCCATTCCCATTAAACCTTTCACTTTGGTGTATTTAAGATCCTGAGCGTATTTCAACATCCCCTCAAGTTGATTTGGATCGCAGCCACTCTTTTGATCTTCCTCGCTGATGTTTACCTGGATCAGAACATTGATGACACAATTAATTTCTGAGGCTCTTTTTTCAACTTCCTTGAGAGCCTTCTTTTTGTGAATAGATTCTATCCAATTCACGCGCTCAACCATATATTTGATTTTATTGGTTTGAAGATTTCCAATAAAGTGCCAGACAGCTGCGGGATTTTTAACAGATTCCATACGATCTTGTAAAGCTTTTGCACGGTTTTCGCCAAAATGAAAATGTCCGTGTTCCAATAGTTTCAAAACATCTTCGTCCGGCTTTGTTTTGCTCACGGCAACAAGCGTTATTTCGCCGGGATCTCTTCCTGCTTCTTTACAGGCGTTATGTATTCGACTGTTTACATCTTCGTATCGTGAAATTATTTCACTTTTCATTGGATATAGTTTCTTGGGTTAAGAAAAGGTTCTAAGTCTGTTCGGTTAAATTAATCGGTTTCTACTCTTGATAAAAAAGATAACCGTCAGATCATTTCAAAAAGTAACGGATAAAGTAAAATAATCGCGAATTTAGTTTTTAAATGGTGCGAAAATAATCGTATTTTTCATGTCTGTGAAAAAGATTATGACACATCATCAAAAATCTTACATAAAGGATTTAGCGGGCTCTAACCTCCCGGTAGAGATAAAAGCACACCAAAAAACCGGAGGCCTTCAGACTTGAATACCCAGGTTCGCCATATAACAGACTTTATGCATCAATGGGCTCCTCCCGGCATAAAGATGAGTTATGACAACGTTGGACTATTAGTAGGCGATCCCTCCGCTCCTGTATCCAAAACGCTGGTCTGCCTGGATGTAACTGAAGAAGTAGTTGATGAGGCATTAGACAAAAAGTGCGAGCTCATCGTATCTCACCACCCTCTTATTTTTAAAGAAATTTCAAGTATCAACCCTACGGATGAGCAGGGGCGGATTATTTATAAATTGATCCGCAACAATATCGCGTTGATGACCGCACATACAAATTTGGATGCGGCATTAGACGGCGTTTCTTTTGTTTTAGCCAATAATCTTGGATTGGATAACCTCCAGTTTCTGGATAAAAGCTATAACATCAGCCGAAAAATTTCACTGGTTACCAGTACAGACGATACAAAAGCCGTTCTCAAACTTCTTAACTATTTTTCTGCCGAAGAGGCACATTACTACTCTGTGGACAACCGAAAAGAGGGACAGTACTGTTTTGAGGCAACCATAGACCAACAGAATGTTGAACAGCTTCGGGCAGCTCTCGAGAACGAAGGGTTACTCAAAAAAGGCAGTTTTCAGGAGATGGAGCTTACAACCCCATCCAATAATTTTGGTATGGGCGTAATCGGCGACTACCCCGAAGAGGGAATTGCAATGGATGAATTTCTTCACCTGGTTTGCAGGGCACTTGATGTCCCTTCTGTTCGATTATCAGGTAAATCAGACCGTATCAAAAAAGTAGCTGTATGTGGCGGGGCCGGAGTATTTCTAAAAAATAAGGCCATTAAAGCCGGAGCAGATGCTTTCGTTACGGCTGATATTAAATATCACGACTACTTTACCGAAAAGCAGAACTTCCTGCTTGTGGATGCCGGCCACTACGAAAGTGAATTTCCCGTAGTTGAAGCTATAAGAAAAGAATTATCAGAAGCTTTTGAACACCTATCCGTAGACGCAACTGAAACGGTAACCAACCCGATGAAGATCTACGTAACCGATTTTGAAAATAAAAACATCTAAACTTCTCTACACAAAGCCATGCAAGAGGTACTTCAACAATTAGCCAATTTACAATATATCGATAGCCGGATTGATGAAATCAGACAGCTTCGCGGAGATCTTCCCGAAGAGATCCTGGATATCGAAACAAACATTAATCGGTATAATGCTCGTATCAATCAGCTCGAAGAGGAAGCTGACAGCCTGAAATCTGAAAAGAAAAAACTGGAAGTTGGTATAGAAGAGTCTTTGGATAAAACCAAAAAGTACGAAGAGCAACAGCTTACGGTTCGAAACAATAGAGAGTACGATGCTTTAACCAAAGAAATTGAAGCACAGAAAACATTTGTTGAAAATGCTGAGTCCAGACTCGAAGAGATCGCTAAGAGACAGGAAGAGGTTGAAGGTGAGCTCGAAGTAAACAAAGAGAAGTTAAAGGAGACGGAAGAGCTCCATGAAGAAAAGAAAGTAAACCTGGACAAGGTTGTAGCCAGCACAAAAGAGGAAGAGGAGAAGCTTCTGGAAAAACGTGATGAGCTGGAAGAAGAGCTTGATAGTCGCTACGTACGAAGCTACAACCGATTAAGAGATGGACTTGCCAATGGAATGGCGGTTGTTGCAATGGACAGAGGAGCCGCTCACGGAATGGCCCTTCCCCCTCAAACACAGGTTGAAGTCCGCAGAAAAAATAAGATCATTATTGATGAAAACAGCGGTCGAATTGTTGTAGATCCCTCCTTCTTTGAAGAAGCGAAAAAACAGCTTAAAGTTTAATTTACTCTCCCTTACGATTTTAGGTGGTTATACGTTTATAGCAACGATCAACGTTGTAACCATATAGATATAAGGTGAAGATTTCCGGACAATCGCTTCCCGACTTGTCGGGATGAGGAAAGTCCGAACACCAACGAGAACCGTGCTTCCTAACAGGAAGGTCTCTTTAACAGAGGACAGCCAGTGCCACAGAAAACAGACAGCCACGCCGATGGCGTGGTGATGGTGAAAAGGTGAGGTAAGAGCTCACCGCTCCGGCAGTGATGCGCGGAGGCAGGGTAAACCTCACGGGGTGCAAGTTCACGCAGGCTGTGCGTCTCTCGTCGCCATACAGCCGGGTAGAACGCTTGAGCTCCGGAGTGATCCGGAGACTAGATAAATGATTGTCGTCTCGATTTATCGGGATACAGAATTCGGCTTACAGGAAATCTTTACGAACTTTAAAGGCTATTAGAATTATATCTGATAGCCTTTTTTGTTATTGGAAGGAAAAAAGAAGATTTTGGTCGAAGAGTAAATAGATAATAAAAACCAATATTTTAGGTTATAGACCTAGAATAATCAATAATAAATAACAGACACACTACATGAAATTTTATAAAAGTATAAGCATCGCACTGGTAGCAATCCTTTTTGGAGCAGGATCACTCTTTGCACAAGTGCAGCAGCAACAACAACAGATGCCGGATCTTCCATCAAGCAGTGATGTGAGTGACGAAGAAGTTGAAATGTTTGCAACTGCAGTTAATGATTTAGGCCCTATTCAGGTTGAAGCTCAGGAAAAAATGGCTGAAGCTGTTGAAGATGAAGATATTTCATTCGAACGTTTTCAGCAGATGATGATGGCCATGCAAAATCCACAAATGGCTGATCAGGTAAATATTACCGACGAAGAGATGGCAAAGCTGCAAACACTGCAACCCACTCTCATGGAAATTCAATCAGAGACTGACGAGAAAATGATTGATAAAATTGAAGAGACCGGTCTGTCAGTGGAGCGTTTCCAGCAGATTAACATGGGCGTTCAGCAGGATCAGGAATTGAGAAGCAGAATTGAAGCTCATCTTGATGACGAAAATGAAGGCTAAGCTGAGTCCAAATTTTTAGATAAAAAAAGGCTGTTAGTTAACACTGACAGCCTTTTTTTGTTAAAGTGAGTTTGATGTAAAAACTATTGATTTGCTACCAGCAAGTCCCCTCTTTCTTATTCTCTCGAAACCGAGCAAATTACCTCAAAGGTTCACGTTATAACTTCCTTTGATTTTTCGATCCAGTTCACGACGAACATCTTTCTGTTTGATGTCTTCCCGTTTATCGTACTGTTTCTTACCGCGGGCAAGTCCCATCAATACTTTTGCATATCCGCCTTTGAAGTAGAGTTTTAGCGGCACCAGGGTAAACCCTTTTTGATGCATACTCTTATCAATCTCCCTGATTTCGCGTTTTTTTAGAAGCAGTTTTCTGTCTCGCCGTTCATCGTGGTTGCTGTATGAACCAAACTTATACGGCTTGATGTACATATTTTTTAGCCACAATTCTCCATTTCGGAAGAAAGCAAAAGCTTCGTTAAGACTGGCCTTTCCCTCCCGGATCGATTTTACTTCAGTACCTTTTAGTACAATACCGGCCTCGTAGGTTTCATCTACATGATAGTCATGCCGAGCCTTACGATTCTCAATTTTGGGAGGAGCGTTCTTTTTGGATTCTTTTTTAGCCAAAGTTTTTTACTGTTTTAAATATTAAAACGATCTCTTCACGTCTAAAGGTATCAGCTAATAGGGTTGATACCAAAGTTAACAGTATAAATAAACCTCAGTTCGATTTATGATTTTTCCAATAATCTAAGAAAAAAGTCTCCCCTAACAAGGGGCTCCGAGCGCAAGCGACACATGAAACGAAATTTAGAGGGGTGTACATCGAAATTTTACACATTCTGATAAACATCCCCCTATATCCCCCTTTAAAAAGGGGACTTTAACATTCAATATTCAATCATCGAACTCAGGTTATCAGTAGTCGAAACCGACTTCCCTGAGAGCTTCCAGAACTTCAGGTTCAGGCTGCCGGTCAGGTATCGTGGAGTAGATACTCATAATCTGCTGAATTTGCTCTCTAGCAATATTATTATCTGGATTAAGCTTCAGCACTTCAACAAACTGAAGCAGGGCATTATTCATGCGCGTTCGCATCTCAGTTTGATCGAATGTATTCATACTGTGAAGACCGTAGTTTAGATGGGTCTTTTCCAGTAAGAATCGCGTATCCGGATTTTGCGGATCTTCATCCCGAAGCAGATCCAAAGCCGCTTCGTACCGGTTTTGATCAATCATTCGATCAATCTGTTCAGAAAGAGTGAGATTAGGATCGATTTCAACATCACCTTCCCCATTTCCGCAAGATATGAGTGTGGCTAAAAGTAAAAGGGTAATCAGTTTTTTAAGCATTGGTTTTAATTCTTTAATTGACAAAATAGATTGGTGTTGGGCTGATGCAGAGCAAAAATATCACCATGCTGATCCAACCCAGGCGCCTTCTTCCGGGTGAAAGAGGTTGTTCAAATATAACAGGTGGATGTTCAATTTTAACAAAATATACGAGAAAGAAGCTCCATACAACCCAGATTAATGATCCTGACTGTGTGAAACTTCCTACCCAAAAATAGAGATATGCAATGGAAATAATGAGAGATAAACCCCAAACCGGTGCAATCCATTTATGCTCTCCGTAAAATCCTTTTCGTATTAGGAATAGCAAAGCAAGCGCCCAAATCAAGAGCGCGGAGTGGCCATAACCGGGAAACCACTCCTCTATCGATAAAAATAGAAAGGGGATTGCCTCTATACCTCCTAAAGCAGTAATAAATCCAAAGCTGATACGAGCTACAGTTTGATGCTTTTTGTAGCCAATCAGGGAATAGAGAATGTGTCCGCCGTCCAGCTGACCTACCGGCGTAAGGTTTAATGCAGTAAAAAATAGCCCCAGCCAACCGGCAAAAAGAAACGGATAGTGATACATCTCGTACATCGGGGGTACATTATCGAAAAAAGAGGCCAGAAATGTGTAGAGAATTGTATCTCCAATCAGGATAGTGGCAGCTTCTTCAGATTGAGGTTCAGGAGCTTCATCCGGAAAAGTGCCCGTTTCCTGTATATGCGCTATCACCTCTTCGTGCCCGGCAAAATTCTCGATGTATGATGGATCGGGAAGAGTGGAAAAGCCATAAATTAAAATGATAAGAGAGACCACAAAACCGGCAACCGGACCGGAAACACCGATATCAAACAGCTTTTTGGTATCACGTATTTTCTCTTCAATTTTGATAACAGCCCCCATCGTACCAATGCCTAGCGGAATTGGAATAAAATAGGGAAGAGTAACTTTTACGTTGTGGTAAACAGCCGCAAAATAATGGCCAAACTCGTGAGTGCCTAAAAACGCAAGCAGCAAAACAGCAAAAAGAGCGCCCTGAGGCCACATTTCCCAATAAGACTCAACATTTGCCGTGTGGCCTACCCAGAATATTCCCACGAATGTAACACATAAGAAAGTAGCTACAAACAGCAGAAAGTGTTTAGTAATTGTCCAAGGAGAAGGATTATTCTTCTTTACCGGTTCAATATCTGTTTTCTCTTCCTGAGGAATGTTGTGCTGGGGGAATGACAAATTTTAATCCTTTAGATAGTTTTTGATTCGCAATTATTACGCATTGGATCTTAGAACCGGCATGGTCATACATCTTGCTCCGCCGCGACCCCGGCAAAGCTCATGACCCTGAAAGCTAATCGCAATTTTGCCCTCTTTCTTATGATCGAATGGTTTGTTAGCGAACTCATCAATAAAGTCGAATTGATCCATTAATTTGTACCCGTTCTTTTTCATCTCGGCAAATGTTTTGGTATTCCGGCCGTATCCAACAATTACACCGGGCGCCAATGCAAAGACGTTTGCGCCGTCGGTCCACTGCTCGCGGAACTGATTGATGCGTTCTTCTCCACCGCAACGGATAAAATTAAACTCCTGTTCCGTCAACTCTTCCAGCGCGCCCTTCAGCGATTCGCATCGACGTGTTTGAACGTGACCGTTTGCTGAAAAAAGATCAACAACATTTTCTGTCTGTTCCTCAATAGCAGGTGGGAAAACAACGCACTCATTACTATCTGCAAATGTAAAAATGGTATCCAGATGCATGGATGACCGCTGCTTGGGAATATCAACGGCCAGAACATGCTCCACGCCCGAATCAACCAGTTTTTCAGCAACACTCATTAGCCCGCTGAATGAAGTTCTCTCACTCATCCCGATCAGGACTATTTTATCGGTCGCTACCAGAACATCCCCCCCTTCTATTGATTGGTGGCCGCTGATATTGATCGTATTATTTTTTACCTCTTCAAACATCGGGTGATGCTTCACAATCATATTCATCAAGAGGAATTCCCGAGCTCTGGCTTTTTTCGCAGCACGCGACAAAATAATGTGATCTCCAACCACGGCAGAAAGATCGCGAGTAAAGAGAAGGTTCGGAGCCGGGTTTAAGTTAAACGATCGATTTGGAGGTATAGAGCCCTCTACAACAAACTGAAGAAGCTTTTCAGCCGGGAGCTGTTTAAGATCAGATTGAACGGTGTGAATGTTTTCAAACGGAAGCTCTTTAATCATCAGCTCGATAAACTCTTCACGTACAGATTCATCCTTAAAGCAGTGAAGTGCCAGATCTAAAATTTCTATTACTTCCCCGTCATCGGGCATGGCGGCTTTAAAGATTTTAAGCATGTCTAAATGCTCCTGTTTTGCGTCACTTTCAAAAATGATGTCGTCAAAAAGCAGCTCATCTTTAATTACCGGATTTACCAGAGATACTTCGTGACCCGGTGTATGGACAATTACTTTTTTGAGCGGGTTTGTTTCTGAGGGTATACCTACGTTCATGATCTTTATTTAAGTGCAAATTTGAAGCGTGTAAGATATAAAAAATCACAGAGAGATCGTTCTGGCTCGATTTAATTTTGACAGACTAAACTTTGAGTTTAAAGAACAGTATCTTTTGATGAATCATGATGCGGTTTTAACCGTTATGGTGAGTGTTTTATTGAATTTCAGAAGTAATTATGGTAACAAAATCCGAAATAGAATCACTGATTTATCTCCTGGACGATCCCGATCCTGAAGTACAGAGCGGTGTTCATAGCAGGTTGAGAGAGCTTGGCGAAGATGCTGTGCCCCTGCTGGATCAGCATAAAAGTGAGACGATCGGGGAGTCTGAAAGAGAGTTCATCAACAACATCATCTATAACATCACGATCGGTTCGTTGATGGAAGAGTTTTCGGATTTGATGGAAGAAGGAATTCATAACCACCGTCAGTTGGAAAAAGCTGTTCTGAAACTATCGAAGTTTAGTACTCCCACACTGAGAGAGGGTGACTATTCCAGAAAACTGGATAAGCTTGCTCAGCAGATCAGTTCTGATGTTGCATATACCCCATCCCTACGCGAAAAAATGCATATTATACTACAGTATGTATTTCGGGAGCTGAGATTCCGGGGAGATGCAGGAAATTATCATCACCCGGATAACTCCATGATGGACAGGGTGATTGACCGGCGTAAGGGAATTCCTATTATGCTGGGGCTTGTGGTTATCTTTTTGGCCAGAAGGCTTAACCTCCCGTTTTATGGTGTAAATATGCCTATTCACTTCTTAATTCTTTACGAAACACCAAGCGAAGGTGTTCTCATAGATCCGTTTGATGGCGGTACGATAGTGAGCTATGACCAGTGCTACTATTTTCTGAAGAAAAATGGGGTGGAACCCCGACCCGATCATCTTAAAAAAGCGGATGAGATCCAGATTCTTGCACGATGTATTCGCAATCTGATTCACAGCTATGGCAAGGCCGGCCAGGATAGGAAAGTGAAAGATTTACGCCAGTTGCTGCAGTTGGTTGAATTGAAGGGCTGAATAATTAACCTATGTTTGGATAATTAAAGAGTTCAACAAACACCCCTCTAAATTTCGTTTCATGTGTTGCTTGCGCTTGGAGCCCCTTGTTAGGGGAGGCTTCTTCATTAATTCACTTCAGATTATTGGAAGATTGAGTATAGCGCCTCCCTTTGAAGGGGGTATTCAGACGGGAGACATCCCCCGGCTCTCCCTTCGCTGAAGCTTCGGAAGACAGGTCGAAGGGGAAGATATATCAAACTCACCTACAACGTAAACTCGATGGTATCTTCTTCTTGAGAAAATCGAAAGGGATCCATTTGAGCCGCCATTATCCGGAATGACTCTGCTTCTTCATTGTCACCGGTTTGTGAATATAGCTCACCGGCAAGATAGAAAAGGTCGGGGCTGGCCGGATATCGATCCAGCATTTTGGTAAGAATTGGAGCTGCCAGATCAGTCTCTTTATCAGCTACATGGATTTTTAAACGGAACAGGTCAAAAACGGGATGAGAGTTTCCGGCTTTTTTGAGATAGTGCTTACAGCGGGAGTAGATGTTTTTTTCAAAATAGTAGTGTACAAAAAGAATTAACAGAGCCGGGGGCAAATCAAGCTCATCCAGTCTGTCTTCAAGTGTGCGGAGCAATTCCCTTTCGTCGGCTATAAGCAGAGCAGAAACGATCGTCATCAATTCCCGTTGATTCCAGTCGGTACGTAAAATTTCAGTTTTAACCTCGTCAGTCAGATAATCCTGAACGATGTGTATCCATTCCGATTCAGGTTCAAGAGGATTTTCCGGCATGCCCAGAAGTTCAAACCGGTCGGGATGTGGTCCCTGATTCGGCATCGAAAACTGAGGTTCACCGTCCCATTTTTCGAAATATCGTTTCCGGTTTTTCCATTTAAGATGGGGAACGAGCTTCAACCCCATCATATCCAGCGTTTTTCCACTCTGATGGGAGGCATTTGCCCTGTTGGCAACGTAAATATTTTGTTCTGAATCCAATATCTGAAAGCAGAAATCTTCCATATCAAAATGGCAGAGCCGGTACTCTTCATCAAACCGAATGGCCGATCCATTTTTTACCATAAAACATGAACTATCAACCACATCTGCTTCAGAAACTTCCTCTTCCGGTCTGTCTGAAGTATCGTCACCGGTGGTCACTATCGGGGCGGCTAATCCGGTATTATTATTCTCTTTAAAAACCTTTTCCAGTTCTGAAATGCACTCTTCAGCGGGCAGCAAATCATTATGCATTACCAGAACGTGTTCACCCCTGGCAGCATCCAGACCCTGGTTGACGGACGCACCAAAACCGCGATTATGGGGGTTTGTGATTACATTAATATTGAGGAAGTTTTCTTTTTCAAGCTGATGGAGATACTCAAACGTGTCGTCAATACTGGCATTGTCGATCACAATCAATTCGGTAAATGCCGGATCGGCAATTTGATCAAGGTGAATCAGTGTATTTTCAAGAAGGCCTTTACCCCTGCCGGTTGTCGGTATCACGATACTCAGGGAGATATTTTCCGGTGCCTTGGTTTTTCTATTTTCTGACTTTTTTGATTCTTCCCTGAACAGCTCTGCCTGCGACCGCGGGCGTTTTTCCAGCTGGTGAAGCGTGTGCTTAAGCTCAGCCGCTTCAACATGACGTCGAAGTTTTTCGAGCGACTGAATTTTTATTCGGAATGCTTCGTAGTGATCCGGCTCTTTTTTAAGAAGTTTGTTAACGATGTCGAGAGATTTATTGGCATCTCCCTGAATGAGAAGCTGACGGGCTTTTACCAAAAGGTCATCTTCCGATTGAGCGATACTTTCATCTGATTTGATATTTTTCAGCTGTTCAATCAGTTCCTGTTGCTCCTGCTTACCTTCTGCAAGGCGAATGGCAGAAAACAGAAACTCGCGAAGGTCGGAAGCAGATGCGTGAACAGGTTGATTTTCTGAAGCTACAAAAAACGGATCGGTCTGATGCCATGCGTTGTGCTGATGAAGTCGTAAGGCGAGCTCTGCACCGTGTAGGTTTTGAAGCTGCAGATTAAAAAATAGTTCAGAACTTTTGATTACGCTTCGGTTCCAAACCAGGCAGCTGTCCAGTGGCAGATCGCCTTCAATACCGGCTTTAATCCACTCTTCGGTGGACTGAGGCAGGGAGTAATCCAGAACCCAAATCCCCGCAGGGTCAGATTTGAATTTTCTGATTGATTCAGACAAAAGAGATTCATTTAAACGGTCGGCCTGCAGCGGCGCCCAGATTAACGGAGCTGTAGATTGAATCAGACCTTCGTTAAGAGAGTTTCCGCGGCCGATATAAGAGTCGTGCTCGAAAAGATAAATCCTGTCGCTGTTTGCCGTATTCAGCGTCTGATGAATAAACTGAGATGTTTCAATGTCGGCCGCATCATTGATGATAATGATCTCAGTACCGGATATTCCAAATTCGGTAGTTTTGGTAAGAAGATCTTTAAAATGCGCCTTACGGGCATGTGTGGTAAGAATTATGGAAAGCTGAACCTTATCTTGCATCATTCGTTTGTTTTAAACAAATATACAAGATGATTGGGGCGGAAAAAAAGTGAGATTAAACTGTTTTAACAAGGGAACATAAATGTTTGATTTCCTGTCAAATTGTTGGCATTTGCGAGTGATTTCAGTAATCTAAAGGCAATTTGAAATTTAAGGTGGTGTTCATGAAAAAATTAAGTTACCTGTTTATCGTCTCGTTTTTATTTATCTCGTGCACATCTTCACAAAAGATGCTGGAGCGCGGTCAGTACGACCGGGCCATTGATCGCGCTACAGAAAAGTTGATGAAAAAGCCTAACAACTCGAAAGAGCTGGGTGTTCTAAAGGAGGCTTATGAACTTGCCAATATGTTTGATAAAGAGCGTATTGAGTTTCTTGAACTGGAAGGTCGTGAAGAGAGCTGGGTGGAAATTTACGAACTTTATGAGCAGCTGAACTGGAGACAAAACAAAATTCGAAGACTGCCAACTCAGGTCCGCAACGAATTCACATTCTACAACTACGACAGCCAGATAATAGAGTCAAAAATGGCGGCAGCGGAGATTTCGTATAGACGCGGACTTGATTACCTGGAGCGGGGAGATAAAATGAGTGCACGGCAGGCTTACTACGAGTTTGACAGGGCTGCCAGGATCTATCCCGGTTTCGAGGATGTAGATCAAAAACTATATGAAAGTCATCAAATGGGGATAAACCACGCGCTCTATTTTATTGAAAATAATTCGGGAATGGTACTCCCTGAGTTTTTTGATGTGGAGATGAAGAAAACCACGCTTAAAGATCTGAACACCCATTGGTTAAACTTTGACACATACGAAAATGAAAATATTGATTACGACTATTTTCTGGTACTGAATATTACTGAGATCGCTTTTTCACCTGAAACCGTAGAACGTAAAATTTACTCTGAAAGCAGGGAAATTCAGGATGGCATGCGCTATGAGCTGGACAGTAATGGAAATGTGAAAAAGGATTCAACCGGAACGGATATCCGGGTGCCTAATATGGTTATCGTTACGGCAGAGATCACAGAATCGGAGCAGAAAAAAACGGCTTTTGTAGCCGGATCACTGGATATTTACGACCTGCGAACCGATCAGCTTTTGCGAACAGAATCGGCATCTGTAGAGGCTGTGTTTCAGCATCGATATGGGGAGTTTACCGGTAATAGGAATGCCCTTTCTGAGGAGACGGCTAAAATTATTGGAGGCCGCGCAGTTCCCTTCCCCGGTAATGAACAGATGTTGATGGATGCCACCGACCTGCTGAAGAACAGGTCCAAATCCGTGATTTCCAGAAACCGGCGCCTGCTGGAAAATTAATTTAATGTGAGTTCGATTTAGAAAGAATGTAAAGGCATTAAAAAAGTCCCCTCCTTTTTCAAGGAGAGACTCCGAGCAATGTGATTCCCATGAAGTGATTTAGGCCTGCCTGCTCTGAAGCTTCGGAAGGCAAGGGTGTTTAAAATTACCATCAGATTCAGTTTGAAGCCTGTATTCATCATGGCTACCACCCCCAACGCTTTCGGGAAGGGGAAAATCATTTTCAAGATTCTTATGTCGAACTCACGTTAAAATAAATTCACTGAATCGGGTACCGTTGAAGCTGTATCCTGATCGTCTATATGGAGAAGTGAATCGGGCAAATCTATATCTATTAACTCCTGATCACTGACTTTTTCTTCACCATCACTGCTATCAGGTGGTATTGTATCCCGACCTTCTGAAGTGAGATATTGATCCAGGTTAAATTCAGCCTGTAAAAGATATGGATCGATATCATCAAACTCTTCCGGCTCTTCAACAGGAACTTCCGGTTGATAGTAAGCAATTCCGCTAAGTTGAGTCATTTGTCGCAGAATCCATAGGCTGCGCTCTTCTGCAAAGGGCGAAGGAGGCTCAGCTCTCATCCGCTTTGGACTGGGAAGTACAGCAGCAAGTCGTGCAGACATTTCAGGAGTAAGCTCCGCCCCGTTGATGCCCCAGAATTGATCAGCTGCTTTACCAATGCCAAAGATTCCGGGGCCAAACTCAGCTATATTCAGATATACCTCTATAATTCTCTCTTTTGGCCAGAAAAACTCTATGAGAACAGTGATTCCGGCTTCAACTCCTTTTCGAAAAAATGATCGGGCCGGTGAAAGGTAGATGTTTTTAGCAACCTGCTGGGAAATGGTACTTGCCCCGCGTACGCGATCGCCGCCCTGCCTCTCTTCCCACGCCTCGCGAATAGATTCCATATCAAATCCGCGATGCTCCCAAAATAGCTGGTCTTCTGAAGCGACTACGGCCCACTTTACATGTTCGGGTAGTTCATCGCTGTTTATCCAAGATTCCCTGAGATTATAACGCTCCGATTCAAGTTCAGACCAATTTTCACGCAGCGTAAAACTTGTTGCAGAAGGGTTTACCCACCGGAGCCCAATCACCGATAGTAAAAACAGAAATAGAAGTACTCCTGCAAACCCCAAACCAAGATAGAGATAGAATTGCCATCTCTTATAAATGGGTTGAAAATCGCGAACTGAATTCCGGTTCATAGCTGTAGGTTTTGGGCAGAATTGAAATGTATTATGCATTTAAATAAACGCATAACTCCGGTAAAAATGAGATTCAGGAACCAAAAAAGATGGTAAAGGTGCTTCCTTCACCCGGCTCGCTCTCAACTTCTACTCTGCCGCCAAGGCTTTCAACCTGATTTTTGGTGATGTAAAGCCCAATTCCTTTTGAGTTTTTATTGGAGTGAAAGGTTTTATACATACCAAATAGATCATTCCCATATTTTTCAAGGTCGAGCCCTATTCCGTTGTCAGAAATGGTTAAAATAGTGCCACTATTATCTTGATTTACCGTAACCTCAATTTCGGGTTTACGGTCGGGATGACTGTACTTGATCGCATTGGAGATTAAATTAAGCAGTATACTCTCCAGGTAGGCCGGGTTGTACTCAATCTCCAAATCTCTGGGGACAGACTCTATAAACTCTACGTTGTGAATCATGATTTCGGATGAGAGAATATCTTTCACATTTTGGAGGTTTTTGAAAAGATTAAGCTGTTTAAACTCCAGGTTTGTATTGTACTGAGCATCTACAATATTGTTCAAATCCTGAATGGTTTCATTCAGCCGGTCAGAGGCTGTACCCAGGTAGTCCATGAAATCCTGCAGCTCCTCTTCAGAGTCGGCTGTTTCAATAAGTGAGAGAATCATGGTTATATTTCCGGCATGGTTTCTCAGGTTGTGTGACACGATGTGCGCAAAATTCTGAAAACGGCTATTCTGGTGGCTGATGATATCGATCGTCTCTTTCAGTTCATCCTGTTGATTTTTCTTCTCTGTGATATCTTTCGTGATTCCAAACGTGCCGATGATCTCCCCTTCAGAATTATACATCGGGAACTTAGAGGTTGATGTCCATCGTATGCTTTGATTCTCATCAGAAAACACCTCTTTTTCTTCTTTGTCGATAATGGGCCGGCCGGTTTTTAAGATCTCTTTTTCATCATCCATAGCTACCCGGGCGTGCTCATCTTCAAAAAAATCGAAATCTGTTTTACCGATGGCTTCCTCAGGTTTACTAAGCCCAAACTTTATAGCACAAGTTTTATTGATTCGCAGAAAACGGCTTTGTTCATCTTTAAAAAAGATACTGTGCGGAAGGTGATCCATCAGCAGCTTCATCAGGTAGGTATCGTTTTTAAGCGGCTTACCGGTAAGCAGCTTAATCTGACCAACGATTCGTTTTGAGCCATGTAGCTTACCCGTAATTTCCGCCGAGCTGAAATTCTCTACCGGGCGTTGAAGTCCGGTCTGTATTGAAAATGAGTTTTTTTGGGGCTCCCGTAAAAGCGCTTTTATCTCTTTTAAAAATAGAGTGTAATCACCTTTACTGATGAAATTTTCCCAAAATAGCAGGGGTGTAACAGAGTCAGCGCCATTAAGCTCAAATTGATTTAGAAAAAACGTATCAAAACTAATCTCTTGATCTTCTACATCCCAAACCCAATATGTATGATTCAATGGAGTCAATATCGGATGGTTTATTAAAGAATGTGAAATAATAAGTTAAGAAATTCTAACGAATTAATTTAATTATAGCAGCTGAAATATTAGGGTATATAATTCTCTGGGCCGGATGGATTTTTGCCTACAGTTTCATTGTTATATCAACAGATAATGTTGAGTGTAAATTGGATAAAATCACATTTCAAAAGTTGATGAATAAAAATCAACTGTAATCGAAAAAGACAGCTTTTAATAGGTACAAATTTTATGATTGTATCATGGAAAACGTAATTACCACAGAGAAAATACCCATTAAGCTTTGGCTTGAAGATATTGAAGAGGGCGCTTTAGAGCAGGCAAAAAATTTAGCAAACCTGCCCTTTGCCTTTAAGCATATTGCCATTATGCCGGACTCACACCGAGGGTATGGTATGCCAATTGGCGGGGTACTGGCTGCTGAAGAAGCGATTATTCCTAACGCGGTTGGCGTGGATATTGGCTGCGGTATGTGCTCGTTGCGGACCAGCCTGGAAGAAATTGATACCGACGGGCTCAAAAAAGTGATGGGCACTATTCGGGATACGGTACCGGTTGGCCATAATCATCATAATAGCAAGCAGGATGAAAAATGGATGCCGGACATTAAAGGTGATCTGCCCATCGTAAAGCAGGAGTATGAAAGTGCTATGCATCAGGTTGGTACATTGGGTGGCGGAAATCATTTCATTGAGATTCAGAAAGGATCTGATGGCTATATCTGGATTATGATTCACTCAGGATCTAGAAATATCGGATACACTGTGGCGAAGCACTACAACAAAAAGGCGAAAAAATTGAACGAATTGTGGAACAGTGAAACACCGAAAGACCTCTCCTTTTTCCCACAGGAAACGGAAGAGTTCACCGATTATCTGAATGAAATGAACTACTGCATTGAGTTTGCCCTTAACAACAGAAAATTAATGATGGAGCGTGTAAAGAGTGCATTTTCGGATGTAATAGGTGCAGTAGAATTTTCTGACTTCATTAATAAACCGCATAATTTCGCGTCTTGGGAAAATCATTACGGTACGGATGTTATTGTACATCGAAAAGGTGCAACAAGAGCCCGGAAAGGAGAGCTGGGTATGATTCCCGGGTCACAGGGAGCCTACTCTTACATTATTAAGGGGAAGGGCAATACAGAGTCGTTTGAATCGTGCTCGCACGGAGCGGGAAGAGTAATGAGCCGTACAAAGGCGAAGAAATCGTTAAGTGTAGAGAAAGAGACTGAAATGCTTGAGGAGATGGGAGTTTTGCACGCCATTCGTTCGGAAAGTGACCTCGATGAAGCACCGGGTTCCTACAAACCTGAGTTCGATTCTTAATCAGGGAAAATAATGAAGATAAATCGCTGTAAGTACTGAATAAAAGTGTCGGATAAGTCACGGTATAGTGTTATATTAAGTTAAGCAATAACAACAATATAACATCA